>JALQWE010000089.1 GCA_023258825.1 Planctomycetaceae bacterium
GCTGATGGCAGGATTCCAGGCCGTGGTAAAGATCGAAGCCGGCCCAGCTTCGTCCCGACCCCTGGCCGGTGCCGTCTTCTTTCAGCGAGATCAGGACGGTTGGTTTCCCGAACGCCTCAGACACTCGACTGGCCACAACGCCGATGACCCCTGGATGCCATTCGTGGTGAGCCAGCACGAGAGTTTTGTGCTGCTCCCACTCGGGGTTTGCTTCCACCATTTCCTTCGCCTGGCGGAGGATTCGTCGCTCAACGGTTTTTCGATTGTCGTTGAGCTGTTCGAGATACTCTGCCAGTTTCAGTGCGCGTTCCGGATTCTCGGTCGTCAGGAGTTCCACGGCCAGGCGTGCCTGCCCCAGTCGCCCGGCCGCATTGATTCTCGGGGCCAGCCCAAAGCCAATGTCTTCAGCACTGAAGTCTTTCTTTTCCTCCAGTCTGGACACCTTGAGCAGCGCCTTCATTCCAAGGGAACTGTTTTCACGGAGTGATTGCAGACCATAGCGCACGATCACACGGTTTTCTTCCAGCAGTGGCACCACGTCAGCCACAGTTCCGACAGCGGCCAGTCCTACAGCCTGCTTCAGGAATTCACGCATCCGCGGCGATGCCTTTTTGCCATCTCCCATTTTCTGGCAGATGGCCCATGCCACCTTGAACGCAACACCAGCTCCGCATAGTTCGCCAAACGGGTATTCAGAACCCGGCAGACGAGGATGAACAAGCACATTGGCGGATGGGAGAGTCGTGCCGATGTGATGGTGATCAGTAATGATCAGTTCCAGCCCCAGCTCCTGAGCCAGTCGGGCTTCCTCAACGCTGGCGATTCCGCAGTCCACCGAAATCAGCAGCCGCTGCGGATCTTCTTCCCAGAGCTGCCGAATGGCCGCCTGATTCAGTCCGTATCCTTCCTCCATGCGGCAGGGGATGTAGTAGTCTACAGTTGCGCCTGAGAGTTGCAGGCAGTGCCACAGAATACTTGTCCCGGTCACGCCGTCGACGTCATAGTCTCCGTAAATGGTGATGCGTCGTTTCTGCTGCACAGCGCGGACAATCCGCTCGGCGGCCTGTTCCACTCCCGGCAATTGTGTCGGGTCATGCAGGTCCGTCAGCTTTGCGTCAAGAAATCGCCGCGCCTCTTCGGCGTCGTTTTGACCGCGAGCCATCAGAACCTGAGCCAGTAACGGCGAGATGCGCAGGTTACCGGCAAGGCGACGACTGGCTGCCAGGTCATGAGGATGGAAGGTCCATTTGCGTGTCATTATCGCAGACTCCCTGGCTGCAGACTTGGGTATGGCCTGTTGCTGGCCGATGATTTGGCGGGCATGATCCCGAGGTCAGTCAAAATGCGGGGCAGCCGGGGGGATGGAAATTTCGCGAGTTGTTTTTTCGTCGAAGCCCATCAGCGGGTCCACCAGCTCAACCAGAATCTCAGTTTCGCCGAGCAGGATTCGGTCACCATGGGCCAGCACGGCCTGGCGAATCTCCTGCTGATTGACGATGCTGAGGTTGGTGGAGTCGTTATCCACAAGTTCGAATTGTCCCCCGGCTGTGGCACGAATTTCCGCATGAATCCGGCTCATCAGTTGGTCCTGAATGACAATGTCTGCACGCTGACTGCGTCCCAGTGAGACCGGCAGTTGTTCCGAATGCAGCGCGATCACGCCTTCAGCAAACACGGCAGACTTCAGAAGCAGAATCGGCATGCCAGCTTTCTCACTCAAGGTCCTCAAGGGCGGCCGACGGTCGCGCGACCAACTGCAGATACGTGTTTCTGTTGCATGCCTGGTGACGGCCCTGAAGCCCGTGTCCGCAAGTTTCCCGGAGACATAAGGATTGAAACAGTTACCAGTCGCGTTGAATTTCAATCCGTGCTCACAAGCAGGAGTCGAGAGAACGGCAGGGCCTTGCGGGGCGTGCGTCAGACAGTTGCTACCCGGGAACTTGCCAGGAAATCGACGGGAGCATGCCTTTGACAAGGTCTTCGCATTCGAACCGATTCAGCAGCCTGGTGCGGCAACCCACATGGGTGAGTTGCTGCACCGCTGCAATTTCAACGTTGCTACTGTTTGCCTTCTGTCCGTTTCGACCACCATGGAAGGCCGACGCCACCGTCCATGGTGAGGGTGGTCCCGGTCATGTAAGCGGCTTCATCGCTGAGTGTGAAGCAGATCCCGTGCGCCATTTCTTCTGACGTTCCGAGTCGTCCCATCGGCATGCTCTGCCCACCTTCCGCGAGCTGCTGCTCGGAGAAGAACTTGCGTTCGCCCGGCGTATCAATCCAGCCGGGGTGGAAGACATTGACACGAATCCCTTCGCGGACTAGTTCAATGGCCGCTGTTCGGGCCATGTGGTCAATTGCGGCCTTGGCCATGTTGTAGGCCATCGCTGTCGGGAATGGGATGATGGCATGGGGAGAACTGACAACCGTGATTCGCCCGCGACCAGGTTGGGTCAGCATTTGCTGAGCGGCTGCGCGTACGCCATGCAACGCACCCCACATGCTGACTTCGATTGTTCGTCGAAAGCCCTCCATGTTGGCTTTGACCATCAATTCGCGATCACTGTAGACGGCGTTGGAGACAAAGATATCGAGGCTGCCGAATTCCGCGACGGTCTGCTGCACCATCGCTTCGACAGCTTTCTGATCAGACACATCGCAGACACAGACGATGGCTTTGCCACCCAGCGAGCGAATTTCTTCAGCTGCTTCTTCTGCCTGAGTCCGGCTGCCGCTGCAGTTCAGCGCGACGTTCGCGCCGCCGCGAGCCAGGGCCAGAGCCACGGCTCGGCCGATTCCCTTGGAGGAGCCTGTGATGAGCGCATTTTTTCCTTTGAAGCTATACTGAACCACGGAAACCCCACTCCTGATCCGAAATACGAAGACGGCATCTTTAACAGAAAATGGATGCCGGACAGAGCCCTGCCTTCACAGCGACCGACGATGCTCACGTTTATGCTGCGGATTTGCAGGGGAGCCGCGGAAGAACTGCTTTGTTCGCCATGAATAGCCCCGGCATTATCCAAAGAAATCAGGGTTCACGCTATCACGGCCAGCATTTTTGTTGTGACTTGGTTTGGCCGAACCGTTTTCCGGCAAAATCACGCGACACGGCGAGCTTCGCTCGTCCCTCGACAGCTTCCGGCAAAAGAGCGTTTTCCGGGGCGCCTGCGTCAGTTTTTTATTCGAAATTCGGAAAACAAACTGTTTTCAGCTCGCAAAAAATTTTGTTCTCGACGTATCGTATCAATAGATTTCCCAGCGATGGGAAGGTATTCCTGCCGAAATAAATGCCTGACTCTTCGCAGTTCGCAGATGCGCCGCGTGCAATCAGCCCTGACAGAGACTGTTCCTGATGATTTCTCAGCCTTCAGATCTACTCAGCCGCACGACGCTTTCGCGTTGTTTGCCTGGGTACGCGCTGCAGGTTGTTGGCGTCTGTCTGGTGCTGTGCTTCTGTACCTCCGCCGCTCGGGCGGAAACGTGCGGACACTACCTGTTCCGCAACGGTGTTCCCGTGGGAATGCCGCATGCTGAAGCGTCTCGAACAGCCCCAGTGGATTGGCAGACGCTGGCGGTGGCGGGAACCGAGGTCCCTCAAAAGTCTTCGCAGACCCCCTGCCATGGTCCCGGATGTCGCCAACGAACGACTCCTGATTGGCCGGGTTCCGTTCCTGCCACGCTCTCCTTGGAGACAGATCCGGCGATGCTCACTGCCGGTCTGCAATTGTTTGACGATGCCGCAGGTGGCCTGCTCTTGCCAAAGTCAGAGCGTGGCTCGCGGTTTTACCCGACGCTGGTGTTTCGTCCCCCCGCTGCCTGATACGGCAACGCTTGTCCGTGTTGCAACATGGTTCGGCGAATCCTGCAGTCTGCTGCCGTTGTGCTGGCCAAATTCACTGCTCTGATGCACCCCGCTCGTCAATGAGCTTGAGGTGCTCTCAGATGTCTGTGATGAGGCTGGTTGTGCAATGGACAGCTTTTGCTGAAATCGCCAGGCATTGCTTGATGCCCGGGAACTCGGTGAGCGAACCTGCTGGCGGTAGCGACAGGTTTTCCACGCAGCCGATTAATTCCGGCCGAAATGAGCCGCGATCCGAGATGTATGCAGGAAGGGATCTTCGCCTACCTCGCCGTTCCATCTTCCGGGCCTTGACAGCAGTGCCTCAATCGATGTTTGCAACCACCGCCTTGCCGTTGGTGCTGATGGTCATGATCTCGACCGCAGCGTCCCGCACAGGCAAGTGCCTGAAAACAATACGACCAACCGCTGACGACGTGTGCTGATACATGGATTGATGCCCACATTCAGGCAGACTCAGGCGGACACTTTGTTCTCGTGACTGTCCTGCTGCTGAAATGCTGAGGCCTTCTGCGATTTTTTCTGACTGGGTGTACTGATAACCCGGCAAATTCTTCAACAAACGAGTTCATTACAAATACCCTTTCAAGGTTAACGGACTATGCGAGCGATGACTTTTTCTCGGCGCGGATTCACACTGATCGAGTTACTGGTTGTGATCGCGATCATTGCGATCCTCGTGGCACTACTGCTGCCTGCGGTACAGCAGGCTCGCGAGGCCGCCCGACGGACTCAGTGCAAAAACAATCTGAAGCAGCTGGGGCTGGCAATTCACAACTATCACGACACACATGGGTGTCTGCCAATCGCTGATGTTGATGGCACAGTGAACGCCGTTTCGGCACATGCAAGACTGCTGCCGTACCTGGAGCAGACGAACCTGTATACTCGTGTCGATTTCAATGTGCCGTACGATCACCCGAATAATGCGGTACCGCGAGCGACAGAGCTGCCGGTGTTTCGCTGTCCGTCGGATCCCACTCGGCTGCCAGCAGCCATCGGTGGCCGAAACAACTACTACTGGAATGCCGGCAATGGCATCGTGATGTACGCCACTGGAGCTGCAGGCCAGCCCAATCCCAATGGCATCGTTTTTCATAATAAACGATATCGCTTCAATGACATCACCGATGGCCTGAGCAACACCTCTGCCATGGCCGAAAAGCTGACCGGCGATGGAAACAACGGAGTCTCAACTCCCCGTGTCGACACCTACCGTCCCGGGACCTATCCCAACAATGCTGCCGAAGCCACTTTGCAGTGCAACGCCGCGAATGTCAACGATCTCAGTCAGCAGGGGTATTCCAACGTCGGTGGACCATGGCTCCAGCAGTATCACTCAACCAATCAGTACAACCATGTGCTGCCGCCCAATGGCCGATCCTGCATGTTTCCACCGGGACGGATTGCGACGACCGCCAACAGCCAGCACACCGGCGGTGTTCAGCTGGTGCTGTGTGATGGATCCGTGCGTTTTGTGTCGGAGAACCTTGATATCGGGACATGGCGAAATCTGGGCAGCATCGACGGCGGAGAAATCGTTGGGGAGTTCTGAGCTGTGTCTTTGGCAGGTGCCTGTGCTGCTGTCATGTCCCACGGAACACTCGAAGCGTGCCCCCTGGCAATGACTTCGCTTCTCTATCTTCAATTGAAAGCCATCTGGATGCAATTTCGCTGCTGGAATCTCGGCGGGTTACTGATTTTGTTGTGTGGACTGCTGCTGTCGGGGTGTGGGGAGGCGGCTACCGTGTATCCCCTGAATGAAGAACTGGCACGCTCGTCGGTGCAAAAGGCCATGCAGGCATGGGTTGACGGAAAGTCTCCTGCGGATCTGAAACCAGACATCATTGTCGGTGATCAGGCGTGGGAACAGGGACGGCGACTCGCCGCATTTCAAGTCGTGTCGGATGAAGAGACCAGTGATGGATCAAACCTTCACATTCGAGTGTTGAGAACGTTCGACGATAAGGGTGTCAAATCAGAATCCCGGGTGACCTACATTGTGGGGACGACCCCTGTAGTGACCATTTTTCCACAGTGAGGTCAAGGTGCCATGATGTCTCAGTTGTTGGTCAAATCGCTCGTCTGGTATGCCGTGATACTTTCTTTGAGCCCGGTAAGTCACGCTGATGAACCGGCTCTGACGCGTCCGGCGATGAAGCAGCGTCTTGAAGCCCTGAAGTCCCGAACGTCGCGACTTCCACTGCCGCCACCAACCGAAGCTGAAAAGGCTTCGGGGCGATCGCTGGTGAATAATGGCCGACTGCGTGCGCTGTACCTCCCGCCTTCGTGGACTTCATTCGTCATTCCGGGTTGGGGAGGAAGTGGTGCGGCCCGGGGGGCAAAGTCGGGAACGACAGCGGCAGCCACCCTGAATTCCCTGCAGTCACGTCCGGACTATGGTTTCAAGACCCGAGTCTTCTGGGTAGTGTCGCGTGCCAATGATTGCCAGTACTGTCTGGGGCACCAGGAGTTGAAGCTGAAACGTGCCGGAATGACCGAGGATCAGGTCGCCGCTCTGGATTCTGACTGGAGTCAGTTTGATCGTGCCGAGCAGGTGGCGATGCGGATTGCCCGCAAGCTGACGCTGGAGCCGCAGCATTTTGGGAGCAATGAGGTGCAGGATCTGCTTCGCCATTACTCGCTGGCTGAAACACGTGATCTGCTCTACACGATCGCCAGGTACAATGCCGTGAATCGCTGGACCACCGCGACCGGGATCCCGCAGGATCAGGTGTTTGGCGGCGAGGCTTCTGGTCCCCTTGATTCGCCGACGTCTGAAAAATATGCCAGCGTGCAATCAACTGTGGCGCCCACGGACCTCACACCGCGTGCCCCGTGGGAATCTCAGGAAGTCTTCGAACAACGGCTCACAGAAGCACGCTCCAGAACTCCTCTCGTGGCCATCCCCTCGAAGGAATCCGCCAGCGAGGTGCTGAGCAGTGAGGTTCCCGGAGTTATTCCACCCCAGTGGTTTTGCGCTCTGAGCGACCAGTCGATTGCACTGGAAGCATGGGCTCAGCGCCAGGCAATGATGCGCGATGGAAAAACTTCCCTGGACTTACGTGTGCTGATCGCCTGGGTCACAGCGAGGGAAAATCGTGCGTGGTATGCGGCAGCTCACGCGAGGGCTCGGCTGTCTGCCGACGTTGCCCTGTACGATTTCGACCAACTGCTGCAGAGTGTTCCGGCAGGCTGGGCGACAGCCCTTCAACTGGCTCGGAAACTGACCACATCACCCCAGTCCATCACGGATGCGGATATCTCCGCGCTGCGCGAGCACTTTTCGGATCACGAAACGGCCGAAATCATTCAGCTGATTGCCGATGCCAATGCGTTTGATCGCTTCACAGAGTCGCTGCAGCTGACTCTGGAATTCTGAACGCCACGTCCTTTCCGCGACTCTGACACGTCACCAGTTGGCGTGTCAGAGGATCTGCGTGCCCAGCATGATGGAGTTCAACCCACTGCCAATCCCCAGCAGGGCAAACCGTTCACCGGATTTTGCAGGCGAAGCCTCCAGTCCCAGGGATAACGCCATCGGTAATGCGGCGGCTCCGGTGTTTCCCAGAAACTCGACAGTGGGGAAGTCCAGAGCGGGGTCGAAGTTCAGTTGTTGCATCAGTGCCGTTCGATGCTGGCGCCCGACCTGGTGTGTGAAGACTCGAGTGACATCCTGGTTTTGCCAGCCGAGTGATGCGGCCGCCAGTTGCCACGTTCGGCGCGCCAGAGAAATGCCAGCGTGCAGCAGGGCTTCGGAATCTGTTTCCATTCGAGGCCGTCCATCTCCGTGACGCCCCTCCACGCCGCCTGCACACAGCTGGTGGGCCGAGGAATCTGAAAGGAACGCCCCACCCAGTAGTCGATGCCCGGATTTGCTGAGCTTTCGGTCGCAGAGCACAATGGCAGCGGAGCCGGACCCAATCGTCAGCGAGGCAAAGGCCGGCTTGATTGACTGTCGTGTCAGGTTGGGATCGTTCAGCAGGGACTCAATCGTGCCCTCGACCAGATCCCGACCACTTTCGGTCCCGACAACGATGCCCGCCTGGATTCTGCCGAGCTCAATCTGATCCGCGATCATCAGCATTCCATTGAGCAGCCCCAGGCAAGCGTTGCTGACATCCATGACCAGACAGCGATCCGGCAATCCCACGCCACTGTGAACTCCTGCAGCCGTCGCCGGCTCCATCCGATCGCGGCAGACCGATCCGTGGATCAGGGCGCCAATCAGGGATGGATCGAGTCCGGATATCTGCAGGGCCCGAGTGGCAGTGGCGATGCTGACCGTGCCAGGAAGAACGCCTGGGTCAAACCAGCGACGTTCACGAATGCCCGTCATCAGCTCCAGACGCCCGACCGGCAGGCCGAGTTTCTGATACACCGGTTGCAACTGTTGCTCAATGGAGTCTGAACTGATCACGTGAGGAGGAAGCGTGTGGGCCACTGCCTCGATACACACATGCTGGTACTGCATAGGAAGGGTTGCCTGTGCGGGCCTGAAAATGGCGATAGGAGGTTTCGGACGACAACCGATGCTCAGGGCTTGCCGCTGGAAAGTTTCGTAACGATGTCCGCGATGGCTTTGCTGTCTTCGGCTGCCGTCACCATCGTGTTCTTCGCAGCAATCCTGCCCTGGCGATCGATCACAAAGGTCCATCTCTTTGCAGTGACTGTTCGGGTCAGCAGTTCTTCGCGACCGTCGATCACCGCTTTCACCGTCTTCGGTTCCCGTGTCACCGGAACGCCAAACGCGTCGGCGACTTTTCCGTCTGTATCTGCCAGCAGAGTGAAGTTGAGGTTGTGTGCTTTGCGGAACAACACATGGTTCTGAACCGAGTCACCGCTGACGCCAATTACCTCAACCCCCTGGTCTTTCAGCTTTGACAAATCATCGCGAAAACCACAGGCCTGTTTCGTACAGCCTCCGGTCATATCAGCGGGGTAGAAATAGACGACAACGATCCCTTTGCCGACATGATCGCCGGACTTCCATTCCTGATCATTTTCATCACGTGCTGAGAACGATGGAGCCATGTCTCCCACATTGAGGTCTGAGGCCGCAGTCGTGGAGAGACACAACAGCAGACTGCAGCAGACAGTGCAGAGGGTTCGCAGACGCGACACGATGGAAATGCGGGGCATGTGATCAGTCCTTCAGAAGGGGAAATGACTTCAGACGCAAACGGCAGCGACATCATCACCAGCAGCAGGAGGTGTGCGGCCGGTTGTGTATGGCAGCAGGGATCAGAGCATCAGGCAAGCATGGAAAACACAACCGTGCTGTTGCCAGCTGAGTCAGGTTCCGGAGCGTCAGTCGCGGAACATGTGATTCGTGGAAAACGGGGTTTTTATTGGTTTTTTGGGGTATACGACGTTGTGAAGCTGTTGTTGGTAGCGCATGAAAAACGGCTGACAGTAAACTGCCAGCCGCCGGAAGATTTCCGAAGAGTGTCCGAAGACTACTTCTTCTTGGCAGCCTTCTTTGCAGCCTTCTTAGCAGCTGGCTTTGCAGTTGCAGCCTTCTTCGCAGCCTTCTTTGCAGCTTTCTTTGCCACAGTTCGTTCCTCCAAAAAAATGTTGAACAAGAGTGGCAGTCCTGCCGAAGCTTACCGGGCTTAGAATACTCAGGACAACCACAAACCAAAACATCAGCTCGTTGACATCCCAAGATGTCGACGATGCAGATTCCCTTCCTGCCTGATGACCGTTGTGAAGTCCGCTTTGAAAGGCGATGTCCTTCGCCACGTGCAACCAGCACACGAACAACAGAATCTGCTGTTGGTGTTGAGAATCCTAGGTAATCGATGGAATAACGCAAGACTGTTCAAGGTCTTTCCATTGTTCATCTCGAATTTTTTTCACCTTTTTTCAGATCAGTGTCGTGATGACCTTCGATTGATGCTGCTCAACATGTTGATGGTGGTGATCTCGAACATGATTGATGTCGGTTCTGGTGGTCACTGTTGAGCCTTCAACATCGCTTGTGATGTTCACAGAGATGATCATGTGCGAACATCAAAGGCATCAGGCATCCATGTCGACGTCAGCACTTTCATCATCCCGCCATGTACCATTCACAACTCTGTTTGATGCGTTGTTGATGAGTCACACTGAGTCCACTGCCTGTCTCTGAAACACCGTATTTTACGCAGCTGCGCTACCTTCTGAGATGTCATCTGTGTTTACCGTGTTTCAGTCGCCGAAAGTTCTGCCAGCACCTGTTTCATGTAGTTGATGCTCTGCACCGCAATGTTCTGTGCGCCCGGTGCGTAATCAAAAACTTCGACGGAAACCCAGCCCGCATATCCGCTCTGCTGCAGGGCCTGCAGAATCGGATGATAGTCGGTGGGCCCCATGCCAGGTCCAAGCAGATTTGAATCATTCACATGGAAGTGTCGACAGTGTTCACGATGACGATGGATCAGTGTCGGAATCGACTCCTGTTCGCCGCCAAGCATGGCTTTGACGTCCTGATGCAGCATGATCGCCGGATGCTGCAGACGGT
>JALQWE010000008.1 GCA_023258825.1 Planctomycetaceae bacterium
GTGCTCTTCCATCTGGTCGAACGCAAGTTCTATATGTTCGGCCTGGTTCTGTGGCCGCAGGACGTTTTCTACCTGGCGCTGCTGCTGATCATCTCGGCCTATGCGCTCTTCCTGTTCACTGCCGTCGCCGGACGCCTGTTCTGCGGCTACGCCTGTCCGCAGACGGTCTACACGGAAATCTACATGTGGGTAGAGAACCGGATCGAGGGCGATCGCGCCGCCCGCATGAAGCTGGACAAGGGTCCGCTGACGGCGCGCAAGTTCTGGCTCAAGGCGGCGAAGCATGCGATCTGGCTGCTGATCGCGCTTTGGTCGGGGTTCACCCTGGTCGCCTACTTTACCCCGGTGGACGAACTGCTGGCGGCACTGCCCTTCGACCTGTCAGGTTGGGAGCTGTTCTGGACTTTCTTCTATGCCGGCTTCTTCTACATGCAGGCAGGCTTCCTGCGCGAGCAGGTGTGCAAGTACATGTGTCCGTATGCCCGCTTCCAGGGGGTGATGTTCGATCCGGATACGCTGGTTATTACCTATGATCCGGAGCGTGGTGAGCCGCGCGGTGCGCGCAAGAAAGGCGTCGATGCCAAGAGTGCCGGGCTCGGAGATTGCGTCGATTGTGGCCTTTGCGTCGCCGTCTGCCCGACCGGCATCGATATCCGCAAGGGGATCCAGTACGAGTGCATCGGGTGTGGCGCCTGCATCGATGCCTGTGATCCGGTGATGGACAAGGTCGGTCTGCCGCGTGGCCTGATCCGCTACACGACAGAAAATGCCTTGGAAAAACACTGGACGCCCAAGGAAGTCGTCGCCCACATCGCCCGTCCGCGCATCATCCTTTACACCGTTATTCTGGTCGGGATCATCATTGCCGGCTCCGTCTGGTCTTTGGCGACACGCGTGCCTCTCAAGGTGGACGTTATCCGCGATCGTTCGATCCTTGCGCGCGAGGCAGACGATGGCCGGATCGAGAACGTCTATAACCTGAAGATCATGAATACCACCGAGGAACCCAAGCGCTACGTGCTGTCGGTCGACGGGCTCGAGGGTATCGCAATTGCCGGTGAGCGTGTTGTCGCGGTTGACAGTGCGGCTAACCAGGAAGTGACCGTCGTCGTGCGTGTTCCGCCCGAGTCTGGCAAAAAAGGCGCCAATACCATCTATTTCGATATCAAGGCCGAAGAACACGACAAGATCGCGGTTCATGAAAAGGCCACTTTCCTGATGCCCTGACATGAGTATTTCAATGACCCTGCGTAGTGATGGAAAACCCTGGTACAAGGAGCCGTGGCCATGGCTCCTGATGGCTGGGCCGGCAATCGTTATCGTCGCCGGTTTTGTGACGGCCTGGCTGGCGATCATCAGCAATGACGGCCTGGTTACCGATGACTATTACAAGCAGGGGCTGGCGATCAACCAGCGTTTCCAGCGCGACCACTACGCCAGCGATCTCGGTTTGAGTGCCGATGTCATGCGCTCCGGGCAGCAGGTGCGCTTGCTGGTCAAGGCAGAGGGCTCGGTTTCCTTGCCGGAAGTCCTGACGCTCAAGTTGGCACACCCGACACGTGCCGGCCAGGATCATCTGGTTAAAATGACTTCCGAGGGGCAAGGTTTTTACAGCGGCAATCTGGATGGTGACGTATCCGGCCGTTGGCATGCCTCGCTCGAGGATCCGTCGGGCAAGTGGCGTTTGCAGGGGGACTGGCAGGCAGATGCCGAGGAGCCGTTGCACCTCGCATCGCGGCCGGAGAAGTAATATTCATTGTTGATCTGTTACTGGGAGGTGACTTATGGCTTGGGAACTGTTGTTTGGCAGCGATATCGGCTTGATGAGCCTGGGTGTCATTGTCGGCGTGCTGGTTATCGGCGTCGTCATGGGCAAGATGTATGCGAACAAGATGGATGAAGAGTCGCGCAAGCTCGGCAAGTAAATCTGTCTTCAGTCCCGCTCTCAGTAGCGGGTTGTTCCCCCGTTCGGCTTGTCCGTCGGGGGTTTGTTTTTTTCGGGAGGGCTTGGCATGACTCGGGGCTTGCGCCGGGCGCTCGTGCTTTCCATCCTGTTTCATCTGCTTGTGCTGGTGTCGGCGCGGCAGTTGCCCTGGTTGTCCGATTTGCACGGGAGTTCAGGTGGCAAGCCCATCGCTGCCTCGCTACGCCCGGTCGCCCGAGTGCAAGCGGCCGGCTTGCCCGCCGAAATTTCTGCGCCGCTTGACCACCAAAAGCCATCCGCTTATGCCCGTGAATTGCTGAAGAGCGAGGCCGGCAAGAGGGTTAACCCCGTTTCACAGGAATGTTCGCCGTCGACCGCGACAGACGATGTGGCGAATGCGGCACGAGGTTGGCGGGCTGACGCGGGATACGGATAACGGAGGCGGGAACGAGAGGAATGTGTGTGGGGGGAGATCAACAGGTGCGGTGGTTTCCAGCGAAATCGGCAAATTCCCGGCGAATTTTGGCTGGAATCTGAAAACATCCGTCATGTCCGTCGAATTTCACTATGGAATGTTAGTTTCCGCGTGGATTTTCGTCTGCTCCCCTGTTGCTCCGGCAACGCTGTTCAAAAAGTGTAGGAATTTTCTGCATCCAGCCGCTGTGTGATTCTGCGGCAGCGGAATGTGGCGTGTGTTGCGAAATGCTGCGATTGTGCAGGTGGATGGGCTGAGTGAGTGGTGTGAGAGGGTACGGCTGAGCGGGAATGTCGGAGGTCGTGGTTCCGTTGCGGAATCTGTTTTTTGTTGGCAGGCATTCATGGGGAAAATCAGAGGCCAGCGTCGAGTTCAGCGGACATCGGGTGTAGCCGCCCAGGTGGAGGTGGTGGAACATCGCGCCTTGCTGAGTGCGGTCACGATTCAGTTGGCGGCCAGTCAGGACACCACGATTTACAACGTGGCGACGGGGGACTTGTCGAACGGTGCGGGCGAGTATCTGGTTGTCGGGGGCGCTGAGGGGTTTGCGGCGGCACGACGGGCTCTGGTGTCGTTCAACGTGGCCGGGGCCGGCATCCCGGAGGGTTCGACAATTCTGGACGCCGTACTGACTCTGCATGCTTCTGAAGTCACGGGTGACGCCACCCGCGTGGGCCTGCATCCTGTCAGAAAAATGTGGGGCGAATCCACCACAGATGCCTCAGGGAATGAATTTGAAGGTGTTCCGGCGGGAGTCCGTGACGCGACGTGGCTGTTCAGTCTGTTCGATTCCACGGGCTGGGCATCCGCTGGTGGAGATTTTGGGGGTGAATCGGCCGGTGTGACGGTGAATGGAATCGGAACATGGCAGTGGTCGTCGGCGGGAGTTGTCGCGGATGTGCAGAGCTGGCTGGACAATCCGAATGACAACTTTGGCTGGATGATCAAAAGTGCAGAAGCCAGCGGTTCGATCCGCGGCTTCGTCAGTCGGGACAGTGCAAACATTGCCCTCCGCCCGACTCTGGAAATCACCTATGAAGAGCCCGTAATCCCGGCGATTGTTGAGGGGCGAAAGTGGTTTGACCGGAACGCGGATGGTCTTCGCGTCTCCCCGCTGCTGCAGTCTCTGCAGTTAAGTTTTCCGGGGGGAAAGAACAGTTTCAATGCCTTCGGTGGACGTGAATACTGGTACCGATCGGCGGCGAACAATGCCTGGTACTTTCTGACGCCGGACGGAGATTTCAAACGCTGGAGTGGTCAGGGTGGGAAGTTAACCGGGACGTTTGTGGATCACCTGGGAGCTCGGGCCTGGCACAATCCCGGTGTGTTGCTGAATACGGCAACGGGTCAGGACGAGCCATGGCTCAACGGGTTTGTCTTTGACCTGGTGGATGATCTGGGCAATGTGGTGGCGACGACACAGTCGCGAGACATTGATCTGAACGGGGACGGTCAGAATCAGGAGGAGCAGGAGCGGGGCTGGTACCGTTTTGAAAATGTGCGGCCTGGTCGTTACACCGTGCGGGAACGCGTACCGACCGGCTGGGCCCAAAGTGCTTCGGTGCGATCGTCCGAGGCAGCGCTGGCATGGACTCTGGATCAGACTCTGGGATTGTCCGTCAGCGGTCACCTGCATGAGAATTTCGGAGGTCAGGGAGAACGCTGGCTGAAAGGGACGGCAGGTTGGTACTACGTGACACCGGTGGGTGCGCTGTACCGCTGGAATGGCCGAACCATCTCCGCATCGGCGCCGTTGAGCGGTGAGCTGCTGGCGACCCTGGGACCAGGATACTATGTGGATGTCTCGCTGCTGCATGCGGCGGAAAATCCAGTTTTGAACGTGACAGAAGGATCGCTGGTCACTCGCGTGAACTTTGGCAACTATCGTCCGACCATGGTGGAAGGACGCATCTGGGCCGACGTGGATCCGAACGGGGCCCGAAACATCGCGAGGTTGCCGACGGCGGTGGCCACCACGCTTCCGGATCAGGCGCCTGCCTCGCTGAAAAATGTGACCTGGTATGAGGTGACGATTCCGGACGATCCGAATGCGGGGACGGGTGGCAACGTGTCCGGAACGAAGCGCCTGTATTATATCTCGGCCTTCGGAGAAGTTTACCAGTGGTCGGTGTCCGGTGGATCGACGCTGGTCACACGGATTTCTGCGGCGGCTGGCAAGACGGCGACGGACTTTGCGAAGGCGGCGTTTGTTGCCGAGCCGTGGCTGAATAGCGTGACCGTGGAGTTGCTCAACGAGTCCGGCTTTGTGGTGGCTCGTGCGACCACTTCGGACATGGATCGCAACGCCGATCAGCAGATCGATGCAGAGACGGAACGCGGCTGGTATCGCTTTAGTGGGCTCACCCCGGGCAAGTACACCATTCGGCAGACGGTCCCGTCAGAAAGTCGGACTGTGTCTGAGGGCCCCGAGACGTTGCAGAGCCAGGCCGTTCGACTGGCGGCCGACTATGGCTTCCGTGCGGAGGTCACGGATCACTTTAACTTTGGCGGACGCAATGAACGCTGGTTCCGCGCGCGTTCCGGGGACTGGTACTACATCACTCCGAATGGCAGTCTCTGGAAGTGGGATCGCAACAGTGGCGGCAACCTTGGCCTGGTCCGGGGAGCATTGATTGCGCGCCTGTCCGGAAGTTTTTATCTGAACCTGAATCTGTTGTTTCAGCCGGTCAGCCGCGAGATTGTGACGGCGGGTAATGAAACCCGGACACTGGATTTCGCGCAGACGAAACTGCTGGATACGGTGTTCAGTTCCCTTGCGTCTTCGATTACCTGACCGGGCGTTTTGCCTTGTTAAGGGGAGGGCGAATGTCAGGGAGGGCGAAGTTCCACCTGAGCCGGGCCTTGTGAGCGGCAACGCGTTAGCGGCCGGTTGCGAATCGTGGGATTCTGTCGTGGTGGTTTAAGTTTTTGATCCACGAAAGACACGAAACGGGGCGTGGGTTTTTCCAACCACGGATGGACACGGAATAACACGGATGGACTGGGGATGTTGTGTTGCGGGGGGGGAGGGCGAAGTTCCATCTGAGCCGTACGAGTTTGCGGCTTGGCAGGAGCCGCGGCCTCCCGAGCAACAGCGTTCTCCCGAAGATTGTTTGCTGCGTGTGAGTTTAGAACCACGGATGGACACGGAAGACGCGGATAGCGTGGGGTGGTGAATTGTGTGGAATGAATGAGCGGCCAGGAGTGCTGCGTTATCAGCCGGCACGCGTGAGCGTCCGGCTTTTTTGTTGGGATGGCGCCGGTTGATGTCTTGTGGCAGGCAGCGAAGCATCCTTCAGGAGTTCATCGGCTCAGATGGAACCCTGGCATGCCTGAGAGTGGCCGTGGGCACGTGAGGTGAAACGGGGGGCAGTCGGGTCAGACTGTCAAACCGGATCAGAGGGCCCGCAGGACGGCAGCAGCGCTTTGGCCCATAGCCGTACGGTTGACGGTGATGGCAGTGCGGTTGTTGAGTCGCTGAGCTTCTCCGCGAGCGACATTGAGACGGCAGCGCGGGTCCGGGACTTCGTAGTTGAGCGTCGCGGGGACATACCCATTTTTCAGGGACAGCAGAGTTCCTGCCAGTTCTACAGCACCAGCACCGGCATCAAAATGTCCGATGTAGCTTTTGAGTGCTGTGACGGGGATTTTCAGCGCGAGGTCACCGAAGACGCGATGGTAAGCGCGCGATTCCACGATGTCGTCCGGCTGCGTGCTTTTACCCTGTGCGTTGATGTGGCCCAGATCCTGAGGAGTGATGCCGGAGGCACTGATGGCAGATTCCATCGCGCGGACCAGTCCCAGCCCGGCGGATTCATTTGCCACACCACGACCATCGCAGCCAGCGCCGGTTCCCAGCACTTCTGCATAGATCTCTGCCCCACGGCGGACGGCGTGTTCGTAACTTTCGACGATGAATGACGCAGCACCTTCACCCACAACAGTACCATCTCGCTCGAAATCAAAGGGGCGGCATGCGCGGGATGGGTCATCTGCCCGGCGTGACAGCCCTTCGAAGTTGTGGAACTTGGCGATGTCGACCGGGTGAATGTTGGAGCTGCCGGCGCCAACGATCATGGCATCAGCGCGATTGGCCTGAATGACACGAACTGCTTCTGCCAGGGCCAGCAGAGCGGACGCGTCACGGCAGGTGATGGTGTTATTGGGCCCGCAGGCATTGTGATCGATGGAAACGTGGCTGGCCGGCATATTGGGAAGCTGGCGCAGCAACCAGAGAGGCGCGATCCGCCCAACGGCTTCGGAACCCCATTTGTCCGGATCAAATCCGTCAGCACTGCGGCAGACTTCGACGATTGCGGCCAGTTCCTGCGGGTGACAGGTCATGCGTCCGGCACCGAAGACCACACCGAAACGTTCGGGGTCAAGCAACCCATCAGAAATGCGTGCGTCCTTCACCGCCAGCGATGAAGAAGCGACGCCGAGCTGAATGTCGCGGCACATCACCTTGACGAACTTGCGATCCCGCAGAAATTCCACAGGGTTGAAGTCACGGACTTCTGCGCCAAATGCAGACGGGAGCCCTTCAGTCGGAATCGACTGCAGGAAATCAATCCCGGATTGGTTGCGCAGCAGGCTCTGCCAAAAGCGATCGTTGCCGATCCCTATCGGAGACACCACGCCGACACCGGTGATGACCACACGGGTTTGCTTGTGCCCAGCCATGGAATAGCCTCAACAAGGCCTGCAGATAACGGCTTCCTGATCTGCAAACCTGACCCAGTTTCGAGATCGAAGTATCCCTTCGACCTGAGATCACTGATCGATGCCGGACGTTCCCCACGAACCAGCAGCGACACTTTTTGAAAACACCACAATCCCTGATTCTGTCATCGGCGTTCCGCCCCCGCGGAACTCCATGGAACAGGGATTACGACTTGCTTTCCTGAATCGAAAGACCGAAAAACGGACTACCCCAGTCCCCTGATCAGCCCCGATTCAACGATGATTACACGCTTGTGAACTTTGTCTGTCAAGTGGAGTGCAGGTTAACGCACCTGACCGGGAGATTTTCCAGGGTTTGATCACTGCACGTATGTTCAGTTGATCAGGGTGCGTAATGCTTGTCCAGCGATGCAGAATACGCTCTTTCTGAACAGCATGCGCAATGACACGTGTGGTTTCAAAGCAACAGCCGGTCAAACACGGCAGAATCGTCGCATTGGTTTTCCGTAAACCGACCAGGTTATGGATTTGGTGGGATTGCAGGACCTGAAGCTCAGGATTCTCGTTAGTGCTGATGTGACCGGGTTGTTCAAAGCTGACCGGGTGGATTACTGTGCGCTGGTTGAGGGACGGGGGGGGACACAGCGCGTTTTTTCCAAACAGATGGCGGAGTGCGGTGGAAGGCCTTGTGGTTTCCCGGCGGCGGCTGGGGTGGGTAATTGGTTTTGGTGGTTTTTCGTGGGGCAAAGCCGGCCGGATTCTGCAATGGAACCGGGAATTTCGTTTGGAGGGGTGGTCAGGCTGCAACTTTGACTGTCGGGATGCCCCTGGGGGTGGTGTGATTGTTGGTGATTGGACGAGATTCAACACAAGTGACGGGCACTCGTGGGTTTAAGTGCAAGGGGGGGCAAGGTTTATGGAGATTTGGGAGGGTTGAGTTGTCGGGTTGGGTGGTTTGGGGTGTTCTGGTTGATCGGTTGGGCGTCTGGAGTCAGCTGGGCAGAATCTGGCAAAATATGCCAAGAAGTTCTCGAACTTGGCGGAAAAAGGTGTAAATTCGGCGCAACCGAAATCTGGTTTTTTCTGTGATGAACAAAAGAACAGTATTTCGCGTCGCAGTATTTTAGTCACTTGGGAGGCCAGTTCCGCGTGTTTCCCCAGTCGAGAATGGTGCGAATGATTTGCGGAGCAACAGAATTCCTGGCCCTTAGCCGACGGAGTAGAGTGTACATGATGACAGTAGAGACCGCAGAGTCTGAAGTCGAGCGACTGTATCCTGGCAGTCCCCTTCCTCCCTACACTTACTATCCCGGTTCCGGGATGCCTCATCCAATTCGGGATCCCAAGGGTCACAGTCATGGTCGCAAGCATGCTCCTGGACAGGGGCCACGAGCTTTAAGCCAGGACAGTTGGCATCTGAATCGGAACTATCTGCTTGGGCTGGACTATTTCAATCTGGGGTTTTACTGGGAAGCTCATGAAGAATGGGAGCGGCTGTGGCGGGTGTCTGGTGCGGACACGACCGTCGGGCGGTTTCTGAAGGGATTGATTAAGTTGGCTGCGGCGGGTGTGAAGGTGCGTGAGCGCAGCATTCACGGTGTTCGTCGCCATGCGGCATCGGCCGGAGAGATGTTTGCGGACGTAGCGGCTGAAGCGGACATTGATTCTTTCTGCGGTCTGGAATTCATTCGACTGCAGTTTGCTGCCGACCGAGCAGCTCAGTTGGCCTACAAAAAGCAGCATGTGCCTGGTGCCGCGATTCGAGTGTTTCCGTTTCTGTTGAAGCCTGAGACGGCACCTGTGGTTTGAAGGGTCGATTGGTCACTTGCTGACCAGTGGTGACCGCGAATGCAATGAAAAGCCGGGTTGGCAGATTCAGCCCGGCTTTTTTTGTGTTTCTGCCCGGGTCTGGCTGGGTTGTATGGCGTTGATTTTCCTGTGGGCTGGCCACTGCTGTCTGGCGAATCGGCTTGTTTGAGGTTGACCGGCTTGTTCCGGGTCCCGTGTTTGCGACAAAGTCAGGAACACGGCTGTTTCCGTTCGAAATCTGCTGCCGCTCCCGGTACTCTGCGACGCACCGCCGTCCGGGGCTTGTGTTCAGAGGTCGCCGTCTTCTGTTGTTCGTTCCCGGGCGTTTTTCCGGGCCACATTCAGCGTTAGCATTGGGGTTGATGATTCCATGAAGATTCTTGTGATTGGCTCCGGTGGGCGTGAGCACGCATTGGTCTGGAAACTGAGCCAGTCGCCGCTTGTGAAGAAGGTCTACTGTGCTCCGGGCAACGCTGGAACTCTGGAGAACGGCGAAAATCTCGCGATTGCCGCAGACGACGTCACGCGTCTGGTTCGATTTGCTCGAGAGAACGCGATTGATCTGACGGTGGTTGGCCCGGAAGCTCCGTTGGTGGCCGGGATAGTGGATGAGTTCCGTCGGCAGGGATTGGTGATTTTTGGTCCAACGGCTGCTGCTGCAAAACTGGAAGGCAGCAAAGTCTTCACCAAGAAGCTTCTGCGCAAGGCCAGCATTCCTACGGCTGATTTTGCTGTGTTCAGCCGATTTCCGGAAGCAGAGCGTTACATTGATGAGGGGGATGAGCAGCCGCTGGTCGTGAAAGCGGATGGGCTGGCATCGGGCAAAGGTGTCTTTGTTTGTGCCACGCGTGCGGAGGCAAAAGCGGCGGTACGAACAATCCTTCAGGAGCGATCGTTTGGTGACGCCGGTTCACAGGTCGTCATTGAAGAGTGCCTGGTTGGTGAAGAGGCGAGTATTCTGGCGATCGTGGATGGTGACACCATTGTGCCACTTGAAGTCGCTCAGGATCACAAGCGGGCTTACGACAACGATCTGGGTCCGAACACAGGCGGCATGGGGGCCTATTGCCCGGCTTCCGTGGTGACTCCTGAAATCATGGATGAAATTGTGCGACGCATTCTGGTTCCGACCGTCCACACGATGAAGGTGGATGGTTGCCCATTTTCCGGCGTCCTTTATGCCGGCGTGATGTTGACCACCGGTGGTCCCAGGGTGCTGGAATTCAATGTGCGTTTTGGTGATCCAGAGGCTCAGCCTGTGCTGATGCGGCTGAAGACCGATCTTGCTGACGTCCTGCTGAAGGCGGCAACTGGTCGGCTGGGTGAACTGGAAGGGCTCGACTGGGATCCTCGGCCGGCGGTCTGTGTGGTCATGGCTTCGGAAGGCTATCCTGGCGACTACAAAAAGGGGCATCCGATTTATGGGTTGGACGAAGCCGACGCGCTCCCGGATGTCAAAGTCTTTCACGCGGGGACGGCGCTGAAGAATGGCGAGGTGCAGAACACCGGCGGTCGCGTCCTGGGTGTAACGGCCCTGGGAAACACGATTGCCGAAGCCAAACAGAATGCCTATGCCGCGGTGGACAGGATTCGCTGGAACGGCGGTTGGTGTCGCCGTGATATTTCCGACCGGGCAAAGTAGCGGCGGTAGAGGACGTGTTGTTCGTCGTCAAGCCGGTGGCAAGGATCGGGAGTGCGGCGGCGTCTGCTGAGCCGTAAGGAGACTTGCTGAGATCAACGGCTCAGATGGAACTTCGCCCTTCCCGTTTGGTGGCCCTCCCGTTTGGCGTGATGTAGGCGGCTCAGGTGGAACTTCGCCCTCCCGTTGTCGTTCCCGTTGCCGATTTGGTGTGATGTGGGCGCCGGGGTGGATGGCTGTTGAGACCGCTATGGGGTGTCTGAGGCTTTCCACAGTCCGAGATCGTAGCGTTTCCAGAAGTCGACTGCGGACATTGGTTCATCAATGCGAACCTGAATCTGCGTCAGAGTTGTCATGCTCCGCAAAATCTCCATGCCTGTCGTGATCCGGTCCGGGGTGAGAGTGATGCGCTGCAGTTTCAGTCCCTGCAGTGGTGTGAGGTCTGAGATGGGTGTTTGCGCAATGTTCAGCCGTTGCAGTAGCGGGCATTGAACAAGCACCTGCAGAGTGGTGACGGCTGTGCGTTCAATGTCGAGGCTTTTGAGGGACTTTACGGGCAGCATGGACAGGTCTGTCACCTGAGTGCCAGCCAGCCAGATGGTGTCCAGCGGTGCCTGTTGCAGCAATTCCAGATCGGTATTGCGGAACGGCAGGTCCAGCACATTGAGTTGTTTCAGGGGCATGCCCTTCAGCACAGAAAAATCGGTGACTTTGGTTTTCTGCATCTTCAGGATCTGCAGGGGCATACCCTGCAGCGGGGCAAGGCTGGCAACGGGTGTATTTTCCAGGTCCAGGCGTTCCAGCTTCATGCCGACAAGTGGGGTCAGATCGTCCACCTGAGTCATACCCAGATCGAGGGCTCGGAGAGGCAGGCCTGCCAGGGGCTTAATGTTTTTGATGCCTGTCTGGTACAGAGTGCCTTCGACGATTTCGTTTCCAAGCATCCGAAACTCGGCCTGAAAACAATTCAGTTGTCGTTTCAGTTCTTCCGGCGTCATGCGCACTGTGGTGCTGGTGTTGGCGGCTGCCTGACGAGCGATCGCTGCGGGATCAGCAGTCCGGGGTTGTTCGCTGCAGCTGCACAGGCAGAAAGGCAGGAACAGCAGGCTTGTGCGCAACCATGCAGCGGTGCAGGAAGACGTGTGAGTCATTGAGTTGGTTTCCATTCCCCGGCAAGTGTCTCAAACTGTTCGCCGCGCTGACGATAATCCCGGAACCAGCCATAGCTAGCGCAACCGGGCGAAAGCAGAACAATATCGCCCGGATGGCTCATTGCAACAGCACGTGCAAACGCGTCCTGGAAGTCCACCGCCTTTTCAATGGCGAGTGCCCTGCCCTGCGATGAGCTGTTCAGCAGTTGCTGCAGCATCTCTGCTGTCTGACCCATCAGAACCACGCCGCGGGCGGATCGCCGAATTTCGTCGGCAAATTCCTGCAGGTCCTGGCCTTTGTCGTAGCCGCCGGCCAGCAGTACCGCGCGTCCCGAGAAGTGTTTCAGTGCGGCGATGGCGGATTCCGGTGTGGTGGCGATGGAGTCATTCCAGAATTGGCGACCACCTCGATCGGCCACGCACTGCAGTCGATGCGGGAGTGGCTGGAACGAACGGATGGAATCAGCAAAGGTCAGCGGATTACCACCCGCCAGCCATGTGGCACAGCAGGCTGCGGCGAGATTGAGTTGGTTGTGTTGTCCTGGAAGTTGCCGTGGGGCCGACAAACGCACGGAATCTTCCTGCGTTCCGTGGTGAGTGCGGAGGATGAGGGATCCGGCGTCGAAAAACGCACCGTCCTGGCCGGTGTCTTCCAATGCAAAGCAGTGTTTCCTGCCACGAATTCGCCATGCGGCGGAGCCCTGTGGACTGTGCTCCAGTTCTGCCGGCAGGATGCTGCAGTCGCTGGACGATTGCGCAGCGAAGATTCCCTGCTTGGCCATTCGATAGGCTTCCAGAGTTCCATGCCAGTCGAGGTGATTGGGGGAAAAGTTGGTCAGCACAGCGATGTCCGGGCGAAATCGTCGGGAGCGCAGCAGGTGCAGTTGAAAGCTGCTGAGTTCAAGGACGACGTGATCATCCGGGGTAATGTTGTCCAGTTGGTCCAGCAGGCTGATGCCGATGTTTCCTCCCAGCCAGGCCGTCCCGGGGCTGCCGGAATGTTTCAGGAGATGCTGGATGAGGGCTGTGGTTGTGGATTTTCCGTTGCTTCCTGTGACGGCGATGACCTTGCCCCGCTGATGTCTCAGGAACAGTTCGATCTCTGTAGTCACATCAATTCCGGCCTGACGAGCCTGAACAACGAGGGGGTGCTCAGGAGGAACCGCAGGATTGACGACCAGCAGGCGACAGTTGGTGAGGACGTCGTCGGGATGACCGCCCAGAGCCAGTCGATGCAGGGGCACGTGGTCCAGCTGAGCCAGCGAATCGGCCAGTTCGTGTTCTTTTTTCTGGTCGGTGATAGTGACGAGCGCGCCCTGAGCGGCGAGGAATCGGGCGGCTGCAAGTCCTCCTCCAAAGCTTCCCAGCCCCATGACGGTCACAGGCAGGTTACGATAGATCAGCATGGTTCAGAGTGGTTCCGGGAACGGGGGAGCTGGAAAGCCTGTCGGTAATGGCCGCAGGATGTTTGAATTCGTCAGGGAATACGGTTTTTCAGAGGCTTTCTGTGGAAACAGCTTGCAACTGGTCAGGAGTTTTCAGAGGATGGAAGGCAGGGGCTTTGAAGTCTGCAGCGGGCACTTTTGGTGTCTGCGGGTGTTTAAGGCTGCCAGCCATGGACTCTGAAACTTGATGGCGGATTGCTTCGGATAAAGCCGGAATTCGTCGTTCTGTCTTCAAATTGTTCGGGCTGTGCGCCGTTCGCCTGATGAGACCCTTGTGTCACACGCCGCATTTCTCAGGATTTCTCAGGTCGGTGCAGGCGGCAGGCAGTATGACACTTTTCACCTCCGGAATCATCTCGTCAAAGGACGCTGCTGTGTCGGCCATGGACTGGACACCTCTTAAAGAGCTGATTGACAGGCATTCGTCGTTCCTGATCACAAGTCATGTTCGCCCGGATGCTGATGCGCTCGGTTCTGAGCTGGGGTTGCGGGCGATTCTGCTGGCACTTGGTAAGTCGGTCGTGGTGGTGAATGGTTCTGCTGCGCCGGCGAATCTTGAGTTCATGAATCCGCCGGGAGCCATTTCGAAGCTGAATGGAGACATTACCAAAGCCACATTGCCGCCAGTGGATGTGATTCTGATCGTCGATACCAGTTCGTGGCAGCAACTGGGGTCAATGGCTGACGTGGTGCGTAATTCCGGGGCTGTGCGGGTGGTGATTGATCATCATATCAGTTCCGATCAGATGGAGGCGCTGGAGTTTCGGGACGTCACAGCGGCTGCAACCGGGGAATTGATTTTCGAACTGGCTCAGTATTTCGGGGTCACTTTTGATTCGACCACTGCAAATTGGGTGTATGCGGCCATCGCCACGGACACGGGTTGGTTTCGATTTCCCTCGACCACGCCCCGCACGCTGCGAATCACGGCGTCCCTGATGGATGCCGGTGCTGTTCCGCACAGCGTATACAGTCTGGTTCACGAGCAGGTATCGATGTCTCGACTGCGCATGGGCGGACGGATTTTAGGGCGGGCGACGGCAGAAGCGGAAGGTCGTCTGGTCTGGGTGCAGGTGGAAGCGCGGGATCTGACGGAAACGGGGGCCGTGGCGGCCGACACGGAGGGACTTGTGAACCAGTGTCTGACCATTGCTGGTTCTGAAGCCGCCTTCATTGCGGTTGAGCTGCCGACGGGCCAGATCAAATTCAGTCTGCGATGTCGCCAGCCGCACAATGTGGCCGCACTTGCCGAGCAGTTTGCCGGGGGTGGCCACCATCTGGCCTCTGGCTGCACGCTTCCCGGCCCGATCAAGGTGGCGGTGGATAAGGTGCGGGCCGCCTTTCTGACCATGCTGGGACCAAAGCTCCAGGCGGACGTGGTTTCCGGCTGACGGTCCGGGTGATTGCGTGCTTAGTCTTTATCCGAAGGGGACGTTTGCGAGGTAGTCGGTATCCCATGCGGCGAGCATTCGTTTATTCCTGATTCCGAGTTTTTCTGTTTTATCGTTCTTCCGCATGCTCAGAGCGAGGCGACGGTTCACGCTGAGACTTGCGTCGCTGTGACCTTTGCGGACTCGGCAATCGTCTTCGCGGAGCGTCACATCCAGTTGCCAGTGCAGACTGTTCTCAATCCCCCAATGACTCCGCCCCTGCAGAGACCTGCAAACGAAATACTGGCCGCGTTGCGGCGGAATTTGCTCTTTGGAGACCTGCGATACCGAATTGATCGGCTCAGTAACCACTACTCGCAATGACAGAGATTCAAATGGTGATCGCACCCGAGCAGATGTCCGGTGGCGACACTGCAGTCAGGAACGAATATCGCAGGAAATCAGTGGTGTTGAAAGTCAACACATGTGTAATGAGGTGACGCTGGGCAGCAGCAGCCAATCGCGCGTCATGCGCCTGCTTGCCGCGGACGGCATGCTGAACCACAAGATCATGCCACATGGAATAAATCCCTCGCTCATCCTGCAGCAGCCGAAACAGTCTTCGAAGCATCGTCAGTTCCACTGTAGCCTCAGCTGGACTCAACCCGAATCCATTATTGGCCAACGGACGAGTGGCTACCGACCAGTACTCGTAAAGGATTTGTGGCACCAGCACCAGGTCGTGTCCGTGACTTCGGAGCAGATCAATCGCCTCAACACTAAACTGAAAGTGGGCGTGACCCGGCTCAGCAGATCTCAGCAAAACGTTGGTGTCGACAAGGATACGCATCAGGCGTACATGCTCTCGCGACTGTCATCGATGTCGGGGTTGCGGGTTTTATGAGTACGCACCCACTGCTGGAACTGCTGTCTCCAGCGTTCGTACGGAAGATCACCGCCTGACGGTTCGTCCGCCGAATCGGCATCAAAGACCATCTGCATGAGCAGGGTGTGGATATCGGTGCCGGCCAGCGACGCACGTCGCTTAAGCTCATCAGCCTGATGGGGTTGAAGTGTCAGTGTGAGATTCATTTCAGACCCCTCGGTCAGCAAAACCACGCGAAAAGCAACGGATACAGACCCGTGTGGACTGCCGATCAACCTTCAATGCTACCCTCTGGGCATCTGTGGAGCAAGACTTTTCATGCTTCGACTTGAACCAATCCGGTGAAGTGTTTGGTGTCGTTTCGCCCATATTTGACGGTTCGGCTCATCCGTGGCGCATTTTGTAAGTCTCCGATGCCAAAAGGTCGCTCTGCCTTGCGAGCCGTGGAAAACGGGGGGGCGAAAAACCGGGGCTGTAAAAACCGGGGCCAGCCGTCTGTCATTTTACTCCCACGGTAAGTCCTGGTACTGGTTTTCCGTCAGTTGCAGTGCCTTCGGTTTGCTACTTTTGTCCACGATGCATGGCAGTATCAGGCGAGCGCGATGACATGGCCCGGACATCCTGGCGGGGTGTGTTGGTGGAGCTTCAGCGGAGAGCCCGCAATCCGTGTGTGGAGCATCAATAGCCCATATGCAACACCCAATTGCCAGGGAACTTACGGGACCGCTCGACAGATGGATGGCCCCAACTCAGGCCAGCCCCAATTCAGGCCAGCCGCATAATGTGGCTGCACTTGCCGAGCAGTTTGCCGGGGGTGGCCACCACCTGGCCTCTGGCTGCACGCTTCCCGGCCCGATCAAGGTGGCGGTGGATAAGTTTCGGGCCGCCTTTCTGACCATGCTGGGACCAAAGCTCCAGGCGGACGTGGTTTCCGGCTGACGGTCAGGTGTGCTGAATGGGCTTGAGTCCTGTTTTCCGGTAACACCGCGACACCATGACAGCGGCTTTGGAAGTCAGATCTTTTCGCCGGTGTGACCACGACTGCAACAAAAAAGCCCGACCTATACAGGCCGGGCTTTTGTCTTCACGAAACGCGATTGTGATCAGACCGTCTCACTTTGCGATGACGCGGGCCATTTCCAGAACCTTGTTGGAATAACCCCACTCGTTGTCGTACCAGGCGACCAGTTTGACAAAGGTGCTGTCGAGAGCGATGCCGGCTTCTGCATCAAAGACGCAGGTGTTGCTTTCGCCGACGAAGTCGGTGGAGACCACCTTGTCGTTGGTGTAAGCCAGAACGCCCTTGAGCGAGCCTTCTGATGCAGCCTTCATAGCGGCACAGATTTCTTCGTAGGTTGCTGGCTTGTTCAGTTCGCAGGTCAGGTCCACAACGGACACATCGGACGTGGGAACGCGAAACGCCATGCCGGTGAGCTTCTTGTTCAGCTCGGGGATGACTTTTCCGACGGCCTTGGCAGCACCTGTGGAAGACGGAATGATGTTTTCCAGAATTCCACGTCCACCACGCCAGTCCTTAGCGCTTGGGCCGTCAACTGTTTTCTGAGTTGCAGTGGCGGCGTGCACGGTGGTCATCAAACCACGCTTGATGCCAAAGGTGTCGTTGACAACCTTGGCCAGCGGAGCGAGGCAGTTGGTGGTGCAGGAGGCGTTGGAGATGATGGTCTGACCAGCGTAGCTGGTGTGGTTGACACCGTAGACGAACATCGGAGTTTCGTCTTTTGACGGTGCGGACATGATGACCTTTTTCGCACCGGCCTTCAGGTGCGCTTCTGCAGTGGCGTGATCGAGGAACAGACCGGTTGACTCAACAACCACGTCTGCGCCGACTTCGTCCCACTTCAGTGTGGACGGGTCTTTCACTGCCGTCAGACGAATCTTCTTTCCATTGACGATCAGCGAATTGCCCTCAGTCGACACATCGCCTTTGAAGCGACCGTGAACGGAGTCAAACTTCAGCATGTAGGCCAGGTAGTCCGGTTCGAGAAGGTCATTGATGCCGACGATTTCGACATCTTTGGAGAAGTTCTGAACCGCTGCACGGAAGACCATTCTTCCAATACGTCCGAAACCGTTAATTCCAATCTTGATCATGGACCGCGCTACTCACAAAAACGAGACACAGAAAATGGACAGGAGTTCGGGAGTTTAACGGCTGGGATTGGAGGCGCCAATTCCGGCCGGTGCCTGCGAGAATAGCGGGCTCGGTTTTGAGGGATCCCGTTGTTTCAGCCGTGTCGGGATCGTTCTGCCGCTTCAGCCGGACTGATGGCCCTGTGCTCACGCGCTGACAGATAGCAGGCATCGACCAGTGCCATCGTTGGAAGGTTGCTGCGGCCCGAAATCGACGGCTCGCGCTGCTCTTCAAGCGCACACAGCAGCTCAGCCATCGGGCCGATAAATGCGTCCGGGAACCAGACCGAGTCCCATGTTGGGCAATGCCAGGTGCCTCGGTCCTGAAGCGTGGAGTATTTCAGTGTGCTGGGGACTCGTGCAGGATATCCGGGCCACCCGATCGTGCCGATGGCCAGCCCTTCCGTGCCCTCCAGACGCCAGCGAATGCCATGATCTTCCGCACTGCCCTCTCGAGACGGCCCTGTCCAGACATCATCCCAGGACGATGCCCGAACACCCCCCGGAAATTCCAGGATGTACAGGGCAATCCCGTCCTCATGCGGAAACTGTCGCATGGTTCTCGGATCGGGGCGAATACTGGCATACACGCGTTCCGGTTCCCCCAGCCAGTATCGCAGCGTATCAAGATGGTGAATACTCATGATCCGCAGCGTCACCCAGCCCTGACGCTGCTGCCAGGGCATCCAGTGCGGAATCGCCCGCATTTCGATGGTGGCAAGCACTGGTTCGCCAAGTTGCCGCTGATCCAGCAGAGTTCTGCAGGCACGGACCGATTGGTCAAACCGCATATTCTGATTAACAGCGAGGACAATGCCGCGGTCTTCACAGAGCTGAACCAACCTGAGCGCCTCGGCGTAATTTCGCCCCAGCGGCTTCTGAGCCAGAATCGCCCGCAAGCGACTGTTCACAGCCAGCGCACGCTGAATCACGTCGGCCTGGCAGTCCGGTGGTACGGCGATGTCCAGAACTTCCACCTCCGGGTCTGCCACCACGTCTTCCACAGTCTTCAGGACTCGCGGAATGGCATGCCGCTTTGCCACCTGCTCGGCTGTGGTCCATGTTCGGGACGTGATGGCCACGGGACGCAGGTTGTGTTCCCGATAGGCCACCAGGTGACAATCGGCCATGATGAAACCAGCTCCGATGCATCCGATACCCACGTCCCGGCGGACAGGGAGCTTCGGCTGGATGGATTCAAGCAGATCAGGCATAGACGGAAACTCGGCAGTCAGTTGGGGGATTGCAGGTCAGAATGCGTTAAGCGGCTGGTGA
Organism: Planctomycetaceae bacterium; assembly: GCA_023258825.1. Classification (GTDB taxonomy): domain Bacteria; phylum Planctomycetota; class Planctomycetia; order Planctomycetales; family Planctomycetaceae; genus SXXK01. The sequence continues at coordinate 18,809 of JALQWE010000008.1, forward strand.
CACGAAGAGGATCAGAGTCCCGGTTTGTGAGTTGAGCCTGATGGCCTGTTCGGGCTTCGACTGCCGACGCGGAACGGAGCATTGTGAGGTGTTCGCAGTGAGACTGATGCGGCCATGACGGGAGTCTGGTGACTGTCGTTCAGAACGACCTGCACCACGGCCGCTCAGCGAATCCGACGGGTAGTGACGCCGGTGAGGAGCATGACAAGCGAAATCGCCTCGGGCAAGCCTGCCGCAACAATGACAGAGAGCCTGCGGGGATGGTGTTCAGGTTTCGGGTGAGGTGACAATCCAGGGACAGCATGCAGGTTCAGAGGAGTTTTCTGCTCGATTGCGGAGGGCGGTTCACTGGATTTGCCAGTGAGAACCCTGGGCGTACGGTTCGTCGGAGCGAAACGCGACGATGTGTCGGTTTGGTATCGTTTCGCTCAACCGGATTTTGATTGCGTTGGGGGGGCAAAAAAGAGGGCACGTTGCCGGGGTTGGCAACGCGCCCTTTTTGAAACGGTCTGGTCGTGGAGCGACCGGCAATGTTACTCGGCGTCTTCGGCCGGGGCTGTGGAATCGGCCACATCAGCACCCGGGGCCGTGAGGTTTTTCAGGGACAGAATACGCTGCCGGATCTCGGCTGCGACGGCCGGATTTTCTTCAAGGAACACGCGAGCACGATCGCGTCCCTGTCCCAGCTTGTGGGTACCGAAGTTGAACCAGCTGCCGCTGCGATCCACGATCTTGTTTTCAGCGGCCAGATCGAGCAGGTCGGCTTCGTAGCTGATACCGCAGGTGCTGTACATGTCGAATTCTGCGTTGCGGAACGGGGGGGCCACTTTGTTCTTCACAATCTTGACACGCATGCGCATCCCGATGGTGGTCTCACCTTCCTTCAGCTGGTTCACACGTCGAACATCCAGTCGGCAGGAGCTGTAGAATTTCAGGGCGCGTCCGCCGGGTGTTGTTTCCGGGCTGCCGAACATCACCCCGATCTTCTCGCGAATCTGATTGATGAAGATCACAGTCGCCTTGGCGCGTGCGATGACGCCGGTGAGCTTTCGCATGGCCTGGCTCATCATGCGGGCCTGCAGACCCACATGGGAATCGCCGATTTCGCCATCAAGTTCTGCCTTGGGAACGAGTGCGGCGACCGAGTCCACGACGATGATGTCGACGGAATTCGACTTCACCAGCATTTCGGCGATCTGCAGCCCTTCTTCTCCGTAAGATGGCTGGCTGACCAGCAGTTCGTCGAGATTAACGCCCAGTCGGCGAGCCCATTGCGGGTCCAGCGCGTGTTCGGCGTCAATAAAGGCTGCGATCCCGCCTTCCTTCTGAGCACTGGCGATGGCGTGCAGCGCCAGTGTCGTCTTACCGCTGGATTCCGGTCCGAACAGTTCAATGATTCGCCCGCGGGGAAATCCGCGTCCACCCAGTGCCAGGTCCAGCGACAAAGAGCCAGAGGAAATCCCGGGGAACCCACCAATCTGCTCGGCGGAGTCGAGCTTCATGATGGAACCCTTGCCGAACATCTTTTCGATCTGACCGACCGTGTTTTCGAGCAGAACCTGATGTTCGTCCTGAGCCTTGGTTGCGGGAACTTTTTTGGGTGTTTTGGGTGCCATGGTCTAGTCCTGACTCTGTTGAGATTGCAAACGAACCGTCTGATTTGGCCGGATGTTGTGGTCGCACCGGGTTAATACTGCCGCATCACACGGCAGAATCACGATGTCATTGCCTTAGCAGACACCGTAGCCAGTCACTGCCTGCGAATTGGCAGCACAGCAGCCGCGCTGTTGATCTGCTGAGTGCCGACATTCATTGTTTGTAAGTCTAACGAATGTCGGCAAATCAGGAAACAACGGGTGAAGACAGGCAGATTGTGGCGTTGGTGCATTCTGAAACATCACCCTTGATGGGGTAGTGTGTATATTACAGAGTGAGTAATTGCGTTCCCCGAGAATTCACCGGTTTTTCGACGGGAGCGGCGCGGAATTCCACGACTGTTTCCGAAAAGCACGGTATGACGCGTTTTGTCAACATGAGGTGCATCAAATGATGCCGTCACGGGCGATTGAACAAACGGTGCGCGGCCGTCGGTTGTTTTGGGGCGGACGTCGCCGGACACCAGCGGGTTGCCGGGTCACTACGAGTGACGCTTCAATCCCAGCGAAAAATCCGCAGTGCGACGACAAATGTGCCCACGGCCCACAGTCCCATCAGTCCCAGTTCCGGACCGAGCTGCAGGAGGCTGACGCCTTCCTGCATCACTTGCCGCAGCGAGGAAATGACGGGCGTCAGTGGCAGGATGCGGATGAGTGGCTGCACCAGTGCCGGAAAGCGTTCGGAGGAAAAGAAGATGCCGGAGCCGATCCACATGGGCACCATCGCCAGGTTCATCAACCCGGCGACGGCTTCCAGAGTACGGGCTCGACTGGCGATCAGCAGTCCAATGGCAGCGAACTCCAGTGCTCCGAGGATCACGATCACGGCAATGGCGGCATAGCCACCATGACTGGTCACGCCGAACATCAGTCGTGCCAGAATCAGAATCACAATGATCTCGGGAATCATGAAGACCATGCGACTGGCCATCATCGCGGCGACGAAATGCGGCTTCTTCATTGGCGTTCCGAGGAAGCGTTTGAGAACCTGTCGAATGCGCATGTCCACGATGGCATAGCCGACGCCCCAGATGCCTCCGCCCAGCAGGCCCATGCCAATCAGACCGGGAACCAGAAAGTCGATGTAGCGGCTGCCAGGTTCGATGAGTGTCACGTCGGTGGTGGTCACGGGGTCCTGACGTCCGGCTGCCCGCTGCAGGGCATCATTCACGAGATCGCGGGCGCTGACACTTCCCGGCCGCGTGGGGTCCCAGGCAAATTGCCACTCTGTTCGCCCTTCGTTCTGCAGGGCTGTGATGATCAGTTCCGTCTTTCCCGAGCGCATCAGGCGACGGCATTCCGCTTCTGTTCCTCTGGAAATCCGAAAGGCCGGATCTTTTCCCAGGGCGGCTTCGGCGGCCTCAGCGCCGGGGCCATCCTGAATGGTGACGGCCACGGAGCGCACGGGTTCACTGCGAAAGGCCAGGCCGAGGGCCAGCATCATTACCAGTGGAAACACATAGGACCAGAACACGGCTTCCGGAGTGCGGATGAATTCGCGGAACCGTGCAATGAACAGCTGCACGAGTGGATGCATCAGGATTGTGGATTTCATCGAACACCTCCTTCGCCGTCGTTCAGGCCTCGTCCGGCGTAGTGCACAAAGACGTCTTCCAGAGTCGCCTGGCGGGTTGTCAGGGACGTCAGCTGCAGGCCCTGTTGTGTAATCAGGGACAGGAGTGCCGGGATGGCCACGTGTGGTTCGCGGACCGACAGGCAACGGTGCTCGCTTTCTCTGCGGACACCAATGACTCCGGGCAATCCACTGCCAAAATCTTCCGGAAGGTTCTGATCACCGCTGACGGCGAAGACGATCACGTGTTCGGCCCCCAGCGCGGCGATCAACCGTTTGGGCGTATCGATTGCGAGGATCTGGCCGCGGTCGAAAATCGCCACACGATCACACAGACGTTCGGCTTCGTCCATGTAGTGGGTGGTGAGCAGGACGGTGCCGCCAGCCTGACGGAATTCGGTGATGATACGCCACAGGTCACGACGTGACTGCGGATCCAGGCCGGTGGTGGGTTCGTCCAGAAACAGCAGTCTGGGGTTGCCGACCAATGCCGTGGCGACAGCCACGCGTTGTTTCTGGCCACCGGACAGTGTCTTGATGCGGGCGTGAGCCTTTTCACGCAGGGACACTTTGTCAATGGCCTGCCATGGGTCAAGTCCGGCGTGGTAGAAGCTGCGGAACAGCGTGAGTGTTTCAAGCACGGTCAGTTTTTCTGACAGCCGTGTTTCCTGAAGAGAAATGCCAATCTGCTGTCGAATTCGATCAGCGTCTGAATTCC
>JALQWE010000901.1 GCA_023258825.1 Planctomycetaceae bacterium
TCGGCCATGGGTGTCAGATAGCAGAAGATGTTGTCGTGGTTGTAGAAGAATTCGGCGTGAAATCTGACAGGCTGAACGTCCCGGCGGACAGGAATCGAAATCTCAACCGTCTCACTCCGTTCGAGGTCCCGGCCATCGGCACAGAGAGCCGCGTAGACATCCGCTGGAACTCGCCCGCTGGTCAGGTTCTGGAAGTAGCGATTTGCGAATGAGGCGGACGGTATGCAGTAACGCACCGTCCATTGCGGATCCGCAGGTGTATCAAGGATGGCTTTCGAGGTGTTCGAGAAACAGACAAGCATGCAGTCGCGATAACTGCGTTCTGCGATTCGACGAGCTGTCGCTTCAAACGAGGCTCCGAATTGAAACGCCAGCGTCCTGACGGTCAACGCCGAAATCGGGCGACTGCTGGATTCCTGGTCGAAGCGATCTCCCAGAAACAGCAGGTCCGCTGCCACCCGGTTGGCTTCCTGCTCAAACTGCAGGTGCGTTCCAAAGCTCATGCCTTTTTTGTCGCACACATACAACGTGTGCTGATGTTGAGGAAGAATGTAGTGGGCCACCTCATGCAGCACACTGAACCTGGTGCGAGACTCATTCAATGACACATCGGTAGCGACCAGACGATCATGAAAGGAAATCATGGCTCTGGGCGTTGTCCCGACAAACGTGTCCCTCGCCTCCTTCGGCAGTTCCGTCATAAAGTCAAACCGCAAGTACTGCAGCCTGAGATAGTCGAGCAGATCCCTGGGATGGATCTGCCCACGCTGCTGATGCCCCGTTTCTCGCAGCAGATACTCGACGAGTTCCTGGGGTTCAAGATGCAGAAAACCGGCGACGAATTCGGTCATGTTTGATTGGCACCTGCCAACTCCAGAAGTCGTCGTCGTATCGACTCACAGGCCGCTGAACTGAGCGGCTCACCATGTGCCGCGATCGCGAAATGATTGCTGCCCTTAAACGTCGACAGACTCTGGAAATAGCTCTGAATCAGCGACTCGCGATCCGGGCTGCGCCGGGCATTGATGTCTGCAAAAAGTTCCGGGTGCTGCTCAATCAGGCGAATTAATGTGTCCGTGGCTTTGTTCTGAACAGACTTGCCGTTCTCCCACCGCGTGTAACTTTTGTCGCCTGCGCCAAGAATCTGAGCCATCTCGACAGCACTGAGCCCTGTTCGGGCGCGAATCTGTCGGATCTGATCGGGCGAGAGAAGGCCTGAGCGACGATATCGCACCTGCTCGATCGCTTTGCTCAGATCATCCGGAATGATCTGTTCTGCACACGAACTACAGGACTGCCAGTTGGCGTCGGCGATCCGAATGTCACCTCCGGGAATTCCGGAGGGCACAGCCATGACAAAGGTGCCAGACTGGTCTTCCAGTGTCTGCTGGCCGCAAATTGGACAGGCATAGGGCATGGTTGACGGTTCTGTTGACTAATGATTGGGGTGAGATGACAGGATCAGAAGTTGTTCACCGGTTGCCGGCAACTGCTGAAATGTCACCTTGATGTAAAACAGGCGATCATTGATGCGCGGCTTCATTTCGAAGGCCCGCTGGCCGGTCAAGCCGGGAACTGTGTGAAGCACTGTCGCCTTGACTCGCCCACCCGCGTCGATCCACGAAACGATTTCGTCGCAGACGTCGGATTTCGTGAGATTGTGACTGAGGAGGTCGAACTGCACCGTGGTAGTGATTCGGACCAATTCCGGTTTGGATGCCAGGCGGCGAATCGCTTGCACCTCGTCGCTGGTTGCATTGTTTTCGGCCATTC
>JALQWE010000902.1 GCA_023258825.1 Planctomycetaceae bacterium
GTGACAACATCGTGACGCTGGGCACCAATGCCAAGGCGGCGTTTGAGACGCTGACGGTCAACGGTAGCCCTGTCACAGTCTCTCTGCCAGCGGGACCCTACGTGCGCCTGTCTGCGGACAATGCCGTGGTGACCACGTCGGTACTGGATCTCACCGGCAGCGTCACACTGGAAACGACCGGGTCCGGGGCCCTGCGCGAAATCGTCTTCGGAGCAACCGGAGCAGCGGCGCTCTTCGGTGATGCGGGGGATGCCGGGACCTCGTCGGATGACGTCGGCGTTCGGCTCACCGGCGGAACACTGACCGCGGTGATTCTGTCCAACGGCACCTTTGCACTCGACGCGTCCGGCACAACCACGCTGGTCGGTGTGCCCGGACTGTCGCTCACGGGAACCGGTGGGGCTGAAATCAACACCACGGGGGCCAGCGTGACGCGGACCGTGCAGGTCGGCGGGGCAACTCGCACGTTGAGTGTTGCAGCCGGAGTCCAGCGGTTTGCCGCGCGCAATGTGGCTGGTCAGTTCACCGATTTCGTGCAGGTGTCCGGTGATTTCCTCGTAGAAAAATCGGTGACCGGAGGTGTCACAACTCTGCGGGCCGGGGCTTCCGGGTTGAATGCGTTTCTGGGTGTGAATTACGACACAGCGTCCGAATTCGGAGTTCGGCTGAATAACGCGGGCTTCGGTCTGGTGATCGAAAAGGAAACAGGGCTGAGTCCGAAGTTCGCCGTCCAGACGCTCGGTGGCTCCGTCAGTCTCACGGGATTGCCAGACCTGGATCTGACCGGTCCGCTGGCGCTGGATATCAACCAGCTCGGTAAGGCCATCGAGGTGTCCGTGCCCACGCTGTCTGGCGGATCTGTGCCTGTTGATTTTGATGTGGCGGACAGTGTCAGACAGTTCGGGGGAAGTCTGGATCTGGGCGTTTCCGGCTTCACAAAGCTGTCCGGTAACTTTGCCTTCGCTAAAGAACAAGTCGGCGGCACCACGAAAATCAAGGTCGGCGGAACCGAGATCTATGCGTTTCTGGGGCAGGACCCCAATGGCGTCCCGCAGAGCGGCGATGAAGTGGGTGCACAGATTTCAGGGGGCCGGTTGGGGGCGGCGTTTTATAAGACCGGCAGCACCACGACCTACGCGATCGATGCGTCGGGGACGGCAGCGATGGTGGGCGTGTCCGGCGTGACCCTTGCAGGCACTCTGGCAGCGCGTGTCAACACGACCGGCGGCGCGGTCAATGAGACCATTGACATGACAAGCGGGAGTCCGGTGGTGCTGGCCTTCGGTGCCGCGGAATCCGCGCCAGTGTTCAAAGGGACGGTCACCGCCGTGGCCAGCGGATTTGCTTCGATCAGTGGCGGGCTATCGATCTCGAAAAGCGGTTCACAACTCCAGGTTGCGGCCTCTGATGTCACCGCGTTTGTCGGAGCCGGCGGAACGGGTGTGCGAGTCACCGATGGAAATCTCGGCGCTATCATCAACACGACTTCGGGCAAATATGCAATAGTGGCCTCCGGAGCAACGGCCCTTGAGGGCGTCAGCGGGCTCACCGTCACAGGGACCGGCAGTCTGCGCATGAACACGCTGGGAGAAGCGATCAATCAGACAATCACGACACCCGATGGCGATGTCGCGGTCGAATTTACCACGTCTGCCGACGTGATGCAGATCCGCAGCAACCTCCAACTGCAATTCCAGAACTTTGTGCAGGCGTCCGGCGACTTTTTAATTGACAAGACCACC
>JALQWE010000903.1 GCA_023258825.1 Planctomycetaceae bacterium
GCAATGCCGCAGCAGCGTCCGTCAACGCCTTCTCACGCTCGTCCTCCACGCGCGAAGCCGCACCAAACTGCTGCAGCGTCACACCCCGCTCAAGATCCAGTACCTCCCGCACTTCCGCCGGCAGGTCGGTACGAGTCTTAAGGGAGTCCAGATACTCGAGCGCCGTGTCGTAATAACCACGCTGCCGCAGCCCCTCAGCAAACTGCAGGAAAGGCTCCTGCCCCAGCACCGAAGCCGCACTGACAGACAGCAACAGACACGAAACAACCCCCACGAATCGACCAAAAGCCGATCTCGCAGCCCCGGATGCCCCGGCCCCTGATGCCGCCCGGTTGACAGATTCCATGGCAAATCCCCGGTGAAACAGCCGACAAAAAACAGCCCGCCAACGGCACGCTGTTCTGCCTGAACCCCGCCAGCAAACACTGAAAATTGACCTGCGCCAACACAAACGCCCTGTTTTTCGGCAGAATCGCCGAGCAAATCAGCGGGGGCCCGAGCAGAACGGAGCACGGCAGAAGCCCGCAGCTTACGCCGCCCCGGCACCCTTTACACAAAGCCCCAGCATATGCAGCCGCAGCCGAAGTGGCAACGATCCGGCAGAAATCGGGGATTTCTCTGGGGCCAAAACCGGCCATTCGCTAAGATTCCCTGCTGTTCGACAACCCGCCGCCCGCGCCGCGGTCCCATCTGGCAGGCTTTCGCAGGATTTCACTGTGACCGACAACATCAATATGGCAGATACCGATCGGGATCTGCCGAAGCACGTGAAAAACGGCTTCATGAGGTATCGGGACTTCAAACCACTCACTCAGGGTGGCGAAGCCATTCTCAGAACCTGCGTCGACGAAAACCTCGGACGCACCGTCGTCATGAAAACCCTGCAGCCACAGTTCCAGAACCTTGAAACCTACCAGAAACGGTTTCTCCGCGAAGCCCGCGTTACCGCTCAGATCCCGCACCCCTGCACCATCCCAGTCTACGAACTCAGCCGCGACTCCGAAGGCAATGCCTACTTCACCATGAAGAAGCTTCGCGGCCGCGACCTCAGCGATATCCTCGACCGCATCGCCGAAAATGACGTCGATACCATCCAGAAATACCCCATCCCCCAGCTGCTGCAGGTGCTCGTCCAGTGCGCACAGTGCCTCTCCTTCGCACATGACCACGGTGTCATTCATCGAGATATGAAGCCGGCCAATATCATGATCGGTGACTACGGTGAAATCATGGTGCTGGACTGGGGACTCGCCAAAGTCTCCAACCTGCGCGATGATGACGAGGTCGATCAGTTCATTCGCAGCGGACAACAAACCATCCCCGGCAGACTGACCGGACGAGGTGACGTCCAGGGCACACCGTTCTACATGTCGCCCGAACAGGCCGTCGAAACCGGTAACGTCGATCAGCGCTCCGATATTTTCAACATGGGAGTCATTCTATTTGAGGTCCTCACCGGACAAAGCTTTATGTCCGGCCGCAACTTCCGCGAAATTCGCAAAAAACTGACCGATGATCCCCCACGATCACCACGCACCGCTGCCCCCGAGAAGAAAATATCACAGGAGCTCAACGCCATCTGCGTCAAAGCTCTGCAGGTCAATCCCGCCGACCGCTACCAAAAAATGGCACACTTCGAACAGGACCTGCGAGCAGCCCTCAGCGGATTACCCGTGTCCGTCTGCCCCGAAACTCCACTCCGCAGACTGCTCAGATCCGGAAATCAAAAGGTCGTTTCACCAGTGGCCGTACT
>JALQWE010000904.1 GCA_023258825.1 Planctomycetaceae bacterium
TGCTCTGGACCGTCCTCATCAGTCTTGCTGCAGCTCAGTCGCCCGACCCGGCGGCCCTGCAGCAAATGATCGAACAGGCACGCGTCGACTGGAACGTGCCCGGTTTGTCCGTCGCTGTTGTGAAAGATGGGCAGGTAGTTCTTTCGCAGGGATTCGGGGTGCGTGAATCCGGGGGCACTGAGCCCGTGGATGGTGACACGGTGTTCGCGATTGCCTCCAACACCAAAGCCTTCACAGCCGCAGCGATCGCGATGCTGCAGGACGAAGGGCGGTTGCACTGGGATGATCGCGTGCAGCAGCATCTGCCGTGGCTGCAGTTGTATGATCCGTGGGTCTCGGCCGAGATCCGCATTGATGACCTGCTGTGCCATCGCAGCGGCCTTGGAACTTTCAGTGGGGACCTGTTGTGGTGGGGCACGCCGTATTCACCGGAAGAGGTTCTGCGTCGTGCACGATTTCTTCCAGCCCGAAATCGGTTTCGCTCCGAATACGGCTATTCCAACCTGATGTTTCTGGCGGCGGGTGAGGTGATCCGCGTCAGTAGCGGGCAGTCGTGGTACGAATTCATCCAGCAGCGGATCCTGAACCCACTGCAGATGCATCGCACCGTAACCAGCATCTCCGCCCTCAAAGACCATGGCAACGTCGCGACTCCGCACAAAACCACGCAGCAGGACAACCTGCCGATCCAGTGGTTCAACTGGGACACGATGGCTGCCGCAGGGGGCCTGATTTCCAGTTCCAGCGACATGGCCCGCTGGTTGCAGGTCCAGCTGGATCGCGGTCAGCTGGACGGTGACCGCCGGCTGTACTCCGCCGCCGCAGCCAACCGTATGTGGACACCCCACACCGTCATTCCCGTCAGCGATGACGCCCGCAGTCAGAATCCCACAACCCACTTCCGTTCCTGCGGGCTGGGCTGGATGCTCGCCGACTACAAGGGCCGCATGACGGTCGGACATGGCGGCGGCTATGACGGCATGTATTCTCAGGTCCTGCTCATTCCCGAAGAAAAACTCGGCATTGTCGTGCTGACCAACAGCATGACCGGCATTGCCGCGGCCCTCACAAAAACCATTGCCGACCAGTACCTGGGCGGAGACAGCACCGACTGGCTGTCGCGTGGTCTGGAACAGGATCGGGCCGGACGTCAGGCGTTTCAGGACCGGATCACCAGCACGATCACGCCGAAAGCCACCGGCACACAACCCTCACGGCCACTGGAAGCCTGCACCGGCAACTTTCTCTGCCCGCTGTACGGCCAGGCCACTGTCAGCCTTGAAAACGGTGGGCTGGTCCTCAAACTGCAGCCCTACCCGGAACTTGTTGCGGACTTACACCATCTGCATTACGACACCTGGCGAATTCAATGGCGAAAAACGTTCGCCTGGTTCGGCGAAGGCACAATTCAATTCGTCCCGGATGCCGACGGAACATTTCAGGAACTGCGTCTGGATGTCCCCAACGACGACCTGTGGTTTGACGAATTAAAACTGAGACGGAACAGCAATTGACCCGTCCGTGCCGCGGCGCTGTCCGGCAGTGTTCCACGCAGGGTTAACCTGCCCACCACCTTGACTTCAGAGAGACCTCCAGGATGCCAGCGACCGACAAATCGAAATTCGCCGTCTCACTCGCCTGCCTGCTGGCACTCCTGACGCTCAGCAACACCGGCTGCAGCCAGTACAAGCCCGCTGGACCAGCGGACACCCCGGCAGCAGCCGCCCCGGCGTCAGAGGGGGCAGAAAAAGA
>JALQWE010000905.1 GCA_023258825.1 Planctomycetaceae bacterium
GATTGTCCTGTGAAGCGTGGTGCGACCTCGAAGATTATATTGCCGCCTCACCGGGCCATTGCATGACCATGGGGACCGCCTCCACCATGACAGCGCTGGCCGAAGTCCTCGGAATGACGCTGGCAGGCGCTAGTTCGCTACCGGCGACGCATTCCGGACATGCCCGAATGGCGGCCGAAACCGGACGCGCCGCTGTGGAGCTCGCCTGGAGAAACTGTCGTCCCACCGATTTGCTGAACCGGCCGGCCTTTGAGAATGCTATTACCACGTTGATGGCACTCGGTGGTTCCACAAACGCAATTGTCCATCTGATGGCGATGGCGGGACGCGCAGGCGTGGCACTGACCCTGGAAGACTTCGACCGCATCTCGCAGCGAACGCCTGTGCTGGCCAATCTTCGTCCAACCGGAACATGGGTCATGGCCGATTTTTTTGATGCCGGTGGGCTCTGCGCACTGCTGAATGAGATTACCGATCTGTTGCATCTGGACGCTGCGACCGTCCAGTTTCAGACGTTGGGTGAAGCAATCGCGGGGGCTCAGGTCTGGAATGAGGATGTGATTCGCCGTCGCGACAACCCCGTGTGTTCGACCGGTAGTCTTGCGGTGTTACGCGGAAATCTGGCCCCGGATGGATGCGTGATCAAACCTGCTGCCGCTCAGGCTTCATTATTGCAGCATCGCGGGCCCGCGATTGTCTTTCAAAACTACCCGGATCTGAAGGCTCGCATCGACGATCCGGCATTGGAGCTCACTCCCGATCATGTGATTGTCCTGCAGAACGCCGGACCACTCGGCGCTCCGGGGATTCCGGAATGGGGAATGTTGCCGATCCCGAAGTACCTGCTGCAGCAGGGCGTCCGGGATATGGTGCGCATCAGCGATGCACGCATGAGTGGTACCAGCTACGGAGCCTGCGTGCTGCATGTGTCCCCGGAATCTTTCGTCGGTGGACCTCTCGCTCTGGTCAGAACCGGCGATATGATCAATCTCGATGTTGTCGGTCGAACGTTAACACTGGAGATATCGGACGAGGAATTTTCGGCCAGAAAATCGCAGTGGGTCGCTCCTGCGCCGGCATTCTCCCGGGGCTACGGCAAACTTTACGCGGAACAAACAACTCAGGCACATGAGGGCTGTGACTTCCGTTTTCTGCATGCGGATGGAAGCCAGGATCCACCGCCCGCGATCTATTGATGATCTCTGACTGCGGTTCAATCACTGATCCGTCGGACTTCGTTCTGTCAGAATGGAAGGGACCAGGCTCGCGGCTCGCCCTCACGCACAATCCAGAGGCCTGACGGTACACGGTCCAGCGTTTGCTCCGTGCCGTTTGGCCAGCGCACTGTCAGTGCGCTGTCGGATTTCTGGCCAAGACCAAAGTGTAACTCCAAATCGTTGGCTGCCTGGTAACTGCCACCACCCGCCAACTGATCTCTGACGATGGGTTCAAAATCCTTTAGTGTCACAACCGTAGTAATCGGTGTTCGCGTGCTGCGTCTGCCCACCAGTCGCAGTGTCAAACTCTGTCCGGCGTCCGCAGTGTCATTCATCAGAATCACGGATGAATCAATCTGGTGAGAGATCACCAGATCCATTCTTCCGTCCCGATTGAAATCTGCTTCCGCCAGTGCTCGCCCGAGTACATCTCGCTGAAAGTAATCGCCAGCGGTCAGTGAAACCTCATTGAAGCGACCGTTCCCCTGATTCTGAAAGACCTGAGCTGCCATGCGATAG
>JALQWE010000906.1 GCA_023258825.1 Planctomycetaceae bacterium
GAAACCTTGACCATACCAAACACCGTCGCTCCCGGAAATCGCCCTCCCCAGAAATCGCCCTCCAGGAAATTTACCCGCCCATTGTTTTCCCTGCGATCAGAGAAGCTTGCAGGGTCCTTCGGAATATGCCATGGATCACGAGGGAACCGTGGTCACGGATCAGCCGGTAACCCAGCGGCCTCGGTGACACGATTGAAGTATGCACAGGACGCCACGTGATTGACGGTCTGCACAAACACCCGGGGACTGGTCAGCCTCAGGGCAAGTGCGGCATCTTCATCTGTCGAGGCAATCGGAGATGCCGCCAGATTCAAAGCAAAACTGAACAGGGCCCGATCGGCAGCACTCAATTCATGCCAATCGCTATCCAGCGCGAAGATCTGGTCGTCCGTCTGTCCCAGCGACTGCAGCTTTCTGAAGGCCTGCCCCACAGCGTACCAGGCCCGATCCTGACGGGCGATGAGCCAGTTCAGCCGCGCCTTCTGCAATTCCGTCAGATCGCCTGTTTGTTTCTCACGTGCTGCCAGAGCCGGCAAACGACCTCGTCCCTCATTCGGAAACGCAGCGATCAGTCGCACCCATCCCGTCACCGGGATGTCCTGACCGCTGCTCTTCAGCCACGCCGCGGCGGTGGCTTCATCCACGAGCGGCAGCCGGGGCGTTCGGCTGGCCACAGCTGCCAGTTGCCGCAGAACGACATCACGTGATTCCAGAGCGGGGCGGCTGGAAACCCCCTTTCCACTGGGCTGCCCGTCGAAGATTTCCAGCGGTGCCACGATGGAACGCGCTTCACGGAAACGCGGAGAGGTCGGGGTCAGGAAGGTATCTGAATGTTCAGTCGCCTGCGCGACACCGCTGCGGCCGGCGAAGGTGTTACCGGAAGACTGAGGAATGCCGATGCCTTCTTTCCACCGATTGATGGCGTTGTTGCCCCCCATCGACATCGTCATTTCCAGGATCTGCAGCGGCGTGTAATGCGCGGCGACACTCTGGATAGCCGCATCACTGAGCTGATGTGGTTCCCAGGTCAGCAGACGCGCATACGCAAATGCCGCCTGCTCGGCCTCGGTGTAAGCCGACCAGTCCACATCCAGCGCCGCAATCTGATCATCCGACATGCCTGTGGCGGACAACTTCCACTCCTGATGCCCCAGGCAGTACTGGCAGTTATTAGTTCGCGCCACAATCCAGAACAGCATCGTTTTGAACTGATAGGTCAACGTCATGTTCTCATCAGCATTGCGGGTGAAGTCCTGCCGCGCAGTGCCGGCTCCGCCCACTGTGCCACCGGAAGCCGCTGTTCGCGGTCGTCCCGCCCCGAAGACCGTCCCTTCAGCAGCCGGGACATAATTGAACCTCAACCTCGCTTCGTAGTTCGTGCTGCGTTCCCCCAGTTCCTGCTTTTCAGCCTCGGAGAGTTCCGGAATTGGAACGCGATACGGCCGTTTCTTCATGTCCTCCAGCAACTCCTTCAACTCCGTCCGTGTTGACGGAATCGGTCGTGGAGTCTTCACGGGGGTGTCCTGCCCCAGACAGGAGGTGCCCATGCCGACAAGTGCAAGCCACAGCGTGATGTCCTTGATCATCATCAATAGTCCTTCAGAGAACGGGGCATTGGCGAAACCGGAGCAGGCGAGCACGTCGGCACACACACCGGAGGATTGAGAGCAGCGTTAACGCCGTGCCGATTATCGACCAGCACCAGTGTGTGTGGCTGTCGGCAGTGTACCAGCGG
>JALQWE010000907.1 GCA_023258825.1 Planctomycetaceae bacterium
TGGTGCAGGTGCAGCCGTCATCGCAGCATCGCGGGCGTCATTGAGTGCCGGCTGGATCAGCAGTGACCGGTGGGCTGCTGCGGCATCAGCGAATCTGCGATGTCGTTGGGAGTGTGGCAGCGTCTGGTGGCGGGTAGTGCGTTTAGGGTGAAGTGGGTCGGAGGACGTTGCTGAGACGGGCGGGATGGGGTGACGGTAAGTTTTGCCGAAGAAATGTGTTATGATTACCGCATTGGAAGTCATTCGATGGCAGTTTTCCGTCGGCCTGCTGGCAGATTCTCATGCGAACAGCTCTGTTTATCCTGATATTTCTGCAGGTTCTGCAGTGTCGGACTGCTGCTCAGGATGTCAGCAGCGAGGAGTTCTTTGAGAATCGGATTCGGCCTGTGCTGGCGGGTACCTGTTTCCGCTGTCATGGTGGTGAGCGGGTATCCGGTGGTTTGCGTGTGGATTCGGTGGATGCATTACTGGCGGGCGGGGATTCCGGTCCGGCGATCATCCGTGGAGATTCTGCGGGCAGTCTGCTGTTTCGGGCCATTGCCAGGCAGCCGGACGTTTCTGCAATGCCTCCTGCTGTCGATCAGTCCTTGTCGGCAGAGCAGGTGGAGGATTTTCGGAACTGGATTCTGGCGGGAGCAGTTTGGCCGGAGAGGGCAGCCGATTTTGAATCGGCGAAGCACTGGGCGTTTCAGCCGATCGGCAGTTCTGTTGTACCGACGGCAGATTCTGGTTGGTGTCGGACGGAAATCGATGCGTATGTACTGCGTGGGCTGCGAAATGCGGGACTTGAACCGAGTGGTGATGCGGACCGACGTACTCTGTTGCGTCGCGTGACGTTTGATCTGACGGGGCTGCCGCCGACACCTGACGAACTGGATGCCTTCGAGCGGGATGCAGATCCGGCCGCGTTTGAGAAAGTGGTTGATCGTCTGCTGGCGACTCCGGCTTATGGTGAAAGATGGGGACGACACTGGCTGGACGTGGTGAGGTACGCCGATACGGCGGGTGAAACGGCCGACTATCCTGTGCCTGAAGCGTGGCGCTACAGGAATTATGTGATTGAGGCATTCAATCGGGACGTGCCATTTGACCAGTTTGTTCGCGAGCAGCTGGCCGGTGACATTCTGGCCTTGCGGAGTCCTGATGAGCGATTTGCGGAGCGAGTGACAGCAACGGGCTATCTGGCATTGTCCCGGCGGTTTGGTTTTGACTCGGAAAACTATCACCATCTGACAATTCACGACACGATTGACAGCGTGGGCCAGACATTTCTGGGTCTGAGTATTGGTTGTGCTCGCTGTCACGACCACAAATTCGATCCGATTTCCACGGAGGACTATTACGGGCTGTACGGCATCTTTGACAGCAGTCGCTACGCATTTCCGGGCTCCGAGCAAAAACAGCGTGTGCGATCCATGGCATCGCTGGAGGCACCCGAGATTTCTGAGCAGCAGTGGCGCGAGTATGACCGTCGTGTCGCCCAACTGTCTCGGGAACTGAGCAGTCTGAATCGGCCTGTGCCCAGTGCCATTCTGCGATCCCTGAATGACATGGACGGAGATTTTGAATTGCAGGCCGCAGCATCCGGTGGCAGCAACGGCGTACTGGTTTCACCCTGGCACTATGACGGTGTCGTGTCGGTGACCGCGGATGCCCAGAGTCCATTTCAGCATGTCTATCCCCGTGGACGCTTTGGCGTCTCCATCCCGGCCGCAACCACACCGTGGCGAGTCT
>JALQWE010000908.1 GCA_023258825.1 Planctomycetaceae bacterium
TCCACCATACATCCCCCCCGGATAGCCACCCATCTGCGGCATCATCGGCTGATAGGGATACTGCCCCGGCATCATCTGAGGAACTGCCATCACAGTCGTATCCGACGCAGACACAGGCATCGTCACCGTCTGCTCCCCAGGAACCGGTGCCACGCCGGCAGCAGCGAGAGGCACCTCTGTGACCGTCGGCGCGGAAACCTGAGTCTCCCCGCTGGCCAGCACAGCCGTTGGCAGGATCCTGCTGTCAGCCTCAGGAGCCTGTACATCAGTACGAACCACCAGTTCGAATTCCAGATTGCCAATCAGAATGCGGTCTGTATTGGACAGCACAGTCTCACGCTGAATCCGCTCCCCGTTCACCAGTGTCCCGTTCGTGCTGCCAAGATCCCGCAGGCGAACCGAGAAATCGTCCAGACTGAACACACAGTGATGTCGACTGACCATCTCGCTGTTCGGACGCAATTGGCAATCCTGCTCGCGACCAATCAGAAACTTGCGACGGTTCAGGGGGATGACCTGACCTGAATGCTTGCCACCAACAACCTTCAGTTCCGCGGAAATCATATCCCCAACTCCCAATCCCTGAGTCCACTCAGACAGACTCAACCGCTGAATTCACCGCGCCGCTGCCACCGGAACACCCTGAACACAGCCGCAAAAGCACAGGAAAAACAAGCCCAGCTATTCGCAACCACCACCGGCTGTTCTCACCGGCACTCACAACTTCTTAACAATTCAGACACCCAACACCAGAACCCCGCCTCCGCTCGCAACCTTCCCTGCAGCCCCAATCACTACTTTATTAAACCAAAAGCAAAAGGAGCAGAAAATCTATCCAATTTCCGAGAATCTCAGGCAAAAAGATGGATCCAAAACGAATGTTCCTCGTGTTTTCCTTCGGCCGCAAGGCCATTGTCCCTGCCATTCCCGCGCAATACCCCAAATCTTCCAAACGCAGCGATCCTTCCGAACATATCGGTTTTTCAGCCACCACGAACCCGTACCCAGCAGTTATTTTCAAAAAGAGCGAAATTTGGCCGAACGTTTTCGCAGCCTGTGACGTGAGCGAACGTCCCCCGCACAACAGAAAATCCCGCACAATCTGCTGGTTCACAACGCTCATTTCACAGGACTTTCGCCAAACTTTCAGGTAGGCTCCAGCCAACGTATCTCCCACAGCTTTGCTTCCACCGGCCCGTCACAGGACACCGCTGCCCCACCTTCGCACCGTTTCGGTCCCTCCCACAGCCAACTCTGTCCTGAGCACGCATATGAGCCCCTTCCTCAGCCGCAGATCCGCTCTCGCATCCTCCGGACTCGGACTCGGTTCCCTCGCTCTCGCTGACCTGCTGCTGGCAGACTCACCCCCCGCCGCTGCTGCCTCAGCCACCGCCTCGGCCCTCGCACAGCGTCAACCGCACTTCACCCCCAAAGCAAAACGCGTAGTTCACTTTTTTCTGAACGGCGGACCCTCGCACGTCGACACATTCGATCCCAAGCCAGCGCTCGCCCGCTTCAGCAACCGCACGGTCTCCGACAATCTTCTGACGGAACGCAAAACCGGAGCCGCCTTCCCGTCACCCTTCCGCTTTCGCCCCTGCGGGCAGTCCGGCATCGAAGTCAGCGAACTCTTCGCCAAAACCGCCGCACACATCGATGACATCGCCGTCATCCGCTCCATGCAGGCACAGGTGCCCAATCACGAACCCTCACTCATGCTCATGAACTGCGGC
>JALQWE010000909.1 GCA_023258825.1 Planctomycetaceae bacterium
GGATTTTCGTAGTGCTCCAGCACCGAGCCCAGTGTTGGAAACTGCCGCCCGGCGGTATTCCAGCCGAGATGGAAATAGGGGGCCGTCAGCTCCACATTCCGCAGAGTCGGCGTGCGGATCGAGCCCATGGTCTGCGAACTCTCATCCTCCAGCCTGCGGGCCAGCGAAAACCTGACCGACGGCTGCACGACAAACAAATCCCGAATCAACCCCTGACCAAACTGATTTGCTGTACTTTCCAGAGCAGTGGATGGTGATGAAAGATCGGGAGAAACCTCGCCGGCAACACCCTTGCGAAAGCTGGCGTCCGCAGCCCGATCCGAACTCACCCCTACGTTGTAGAAACCATTGTCATACCATAACAGCAATTGATCGCGACGAAATCGCATCTTCTCGACACGCTGATCGATGCCCTTTGAGCCGTCGCGGAGAAACCTGGCAAACTCATTGGTTTCGGTGGCTGCGTTCTGTTCATCCCCCGGGCCCTCAAATTCCAGAACCGGCCCATAGACTGTGGCCCTCGTTCCTGTTGCCATCTCCGGTGCTCGATGACAATCAGCACAGGCATGCTGCTGAAACAACGCGTAGCCCCGCAGAATGGCCTCACGGTGCTCTCGCTGTTCCTGAGTTTGTCCGGCGAAGACGGATTTGCCGCTGCGGCGTTCTGCCATGATCCGATCGAATTCGGATTCGCCGGAAATCAGCTCGTTCTGATAACTCCACAGAGCCAGTCCCCAGAACAGAGAGAAATTGGCTTCCATCTGCGACAGACTCAGGTTGTCCCCGGTGACGGCATCACGTTCCTGCACATTGATGAGCTGCCGCCCCTGCCACCATTCCGGATGAAATGCGGCCTGAATCAATTCCCGGTAGGTCATCTCGATCCGACCGGTCTCCGCATTCACATACCGCCCCAGATGACTGTCGTTGGCGGCAACCTGCTGCAGGTACGTCCCGTCGCTGCGTTGCCCACCCAGGGGCTTGCGATCGAGCAGTTTGCGGGCCACGTGATGGAACTGACGACCCCACCACGACATTTCTGTGGTCGACAGCAGGGGAGCCGTAGACTGAGATGCAAGCGCTGCGTCCGGAATGCGAATCAGAACGCGTTCGAATCGGCCAGCGACCCAGCGATATTTGCCAATCCCATCCCGTCCCGCATCGTCTCCCAGGTGATCGTACCCGTTGAAGACATTCGCAGCGCGGCCATCATGAAACAGTCGATCCGATAACGCGGCATTGATCACTGTCGGTGAATTCAGGCCCAGACGGTGTCGAAGGCTTCCCGCGGCGATTCCCCGAGCATAGGCATCCTCAGCGTCAGTCGCTGGCTGGAGCTCTTTCTCAGGCTCAGGCGTCGATGCTTTGGGCTTTGAAGACAGCAGACGCAGGCCAAGACCGTACGCTCCCAGTTGCTTCGGCGTATAGCCGCTGAGTGTTTCCTGCAGCGACTGCTTGTCCTCAGTCAGCGTATTCGCGACCTGCTTTTCGACCAACCCTTTTACCATTGGACTCACCGCCCCATCGGATGTCGGTTCCGCAAGGTTGTTGTACAGCAGCACGTAGACGGACAATTCGACCAGCGTGACTATTCTCCGTGCCTCCACTCCGTCGGTTTTCTGAGCATCAACCGGTGCTGTTGTCTCAATTTTCTCACGCAGAGTATTCCACTTGTCCAGAATGTTATTCGGTGCGTTCCTGAGTGAGATCATGCCCATCACACG
>JALQWE010000910.1 GCA_023258825.1 Planctomycetaceae bacterium
CGCCATGGCAAGCAACAGACTTTTTCGGAACAGAGTCTTCATTGTTCACGATTCCGGGGAGAAAAGGACACAACCAGGGCGATGTCGCGGCCGGTTGGTGCGCTGTGCGCGCAGCGTCGGCAGCAATGGAAAGACACCCGTTCAGAGCATCGTCCAGTCATGAACGAGGACACAAGCAAAATCCGCCGTTCGACAATCGGAAACGAGTTTGCCGCTGTGCGATCCCGGCTTTCCTGTCAGGTTCGCTATATTCGTGAGAGTTGGTGACGTGCAACTGCATGAGAACAGCAGGAGACGGGGAATGTTGCAACAGGATTCTGTAGTTCAGGGACTACTGGAAGCCGAGTCCCGGGCCGGCAAGGCGGCTTGTGTCGATCTTTCCGTCTTTGACGGTAAACACGCCCGGCAGTTTTCGAGCCCATTTCTGATTGGAAGCGGGGCAATACTGGCGGGCATTTCCTTCCACCGCAGCGACTCCGGGAATATGTGCCGACAGGCTGCAGGAATGCAGGAAGGATGCCCCCGGGCAGGTTAGATCCTGAACGCAGAGGAACATGCCGAACTTCTGCGCTGCGGCGGCCATCAGCAGGGACTCAGTCTGCCCCTTGCAGGCTTTGAGAGCAATTCCAGAGTACCCCTGTTCGCGGGCCAGCAACAACGATTCCCAGGAGATCAGGGCTTCGTCAATCACGACGGGTTTGATGGCTGAGGCCTGATGCATCTGCGGAGCGTTTGCGGCGCTGAGATTTCGGCTGGTAGGTTGCTCAATATACTGAATGCGATCAAACGCAGCCGGGTTGACCGCCTGAATTCGCTGCAGGAATTCGACCACATAGGCCGCCGAATCACACTTCTCGTTGAAATCGCACGAATAATACCAACGGGTACAACCTCGCGCCGCTTGTGCCGCAGTCGCCACATCGTCAATCGACAGCACTCGCTGAACGTCCCAATCCAGCTGGTCCCCCGCCAGCTTGATCTTGAGATGTGTCAGCTGGTCGGCCGCGATCCATTCGCCCAGGGTGACTGGCAATGTGTCGTTGGGCCGCGACTGAACGTCAGCTTCCGTCAATGGATCGATTGCGCCGATCAGGTGGTAAAGCGGCAGGGAGGCGACCGGTTCGCGGCGTGTGTACTGATCGGCGTACTCACCGGCGAAGCTGTTGTCGAGGAAGTGGCTCAGATCCACGTTACAAAACTGTCGAGACAGGACATTGAAGCTGTTCAGTTTCAGCATGCGTCCGTAGGCATCATGAATAGCCGCATCTATCGGACTGGCCGCTACCAGTTGTGCCAGCGGTGGCAGTGCTTCGCTGAATCCCAGTGATTCGGACACACGACGGGCAAGATGCTCGTACTCCGTGTTCACCTCAAATTCAATTTCCATCGGGTGCCCGTAACCCGGATAGCTGCCAAACAGCTCGGCAACTCGCTTTGAATACTCGAGCATGGCCTTCTCGGTCTGATCCGGCTCCAGCACCGCCGATGGCCAGGCCCAGACGTTGCCAACGGGCATGCTTCCGTGTCCCGTGGCATGACGGCCCTGCTGAGTTTCCACAACCGCCGTGGCGTTGACCATCCAGCCTGAGCTGACAGTACGGCCACCGAATTTCAGTGGGGCCCGATAGGGAATTGGTTCAAATGTCAGGCTGACTTCCCGGACCGTGACGTCCGTTGGCTTACCGTGGCCCATAACCTACTGTCCCCTGCAGAAGCATTCAGA
>JALQWE010000090.1:0-230 GCA_023258825.1 Planctomycetaceae bacterium
ACGTTCGGTTGACGAGACGACGGTGGTACTGGGAGGCGCTGCGGGTGATGCGCAGGTGTCGTTGTCGGAGGTGATGCTGCTGGAGTTTTCTGAGCTGCCTGCAGAGCAGCCCGAGGCGGCTCAGCGGCTGCTGTTGAGGGACGGGACAGAATTGAGTGGAGTCGGAGCGGGCAGGAATGCTCGTGAGGTCCTGTTTACTCAGCCGATTCTGGGCGAAATCCGGGTCCCTG
>JALQWE010000090.1:240-2434 GCA_023258825.1 Planctomycetaceae bacterium
AGGCTGCGGATGCTGTACTGGATTCGCAATGGGACACGATGCGTTCGCGTCAGACGGAGAAGGATCTGCTGGTTGTCACCAAGCGGGATGGCAGTGGCCTGGACTTTCTGGCGGGTGTGGTCAGTTCGGTGCAGTCGGACAAAGTGGAGTTTCTGCTGGACGGAGAAACGGTACCGGTACCGATCGCGCGGGTGTATGGGGTTGTGTTTGGTCAGGGAGTGCAGGGGAGTGGCAAGACGGCCGCGTCGAAAGTCAGAGTGACTCTGCGATCGGGTGATGTGCTGACCGGGGATCGCTGGACAATGTCCGGGGAGCGATTTGAGTTGAGGACAAGTTGGGGGGCCTCGATTTCGGGTGAAGTTGCGGGGTTGCAGCGAGTGGATTTGAGTGCAGGGCGATTGACATGGTTGTCGGACCTGCCGGTGCTGCGGGAGAATTTTACGGGAGTGGATCCGGAAGGCAGTTTGCTGGCCGGGCTCGCCAGTCCTGAGGAGCAATTGTTACTGTTTGGTCCGCGTCGGGATGTGGCGATTCAGGGGCGAACGAAACTGAAGTTGCGGGGCAAAGAGTATTCGAAAGGGCTCTGCATTCATTCTCGAACAGAAGTCGCCTGGGCACTGGACCAGAAGTATGAGAGTCTGGAGATGCAGGTGGGGATTGATGATGAGGTTGCGTGGCAGGACGGCGGACAGCACTCGGTGCGGCTGATTGTTCGTGGAGATGACGGGGTATTGCTGGAGCGGATGATTGCGGGGAAGGACGAGCCCATGTCGGTGAGTTTGCCGCTGACTGGGGTTTCAACGTTGACGGTGGTGGTGGACTTTGGGGACGAGGACAGCATTTGTGACTGGCTGGATCTGGCGGACGCGCGGCTCAGGATCCGGCAGGGTGCGGCTGAGTAAGATCGGGTTGTGGCGTGAGGGGTGAAGCGGCTTGTCGTCGCTGCAGGATCTCCGGGCTGAGTTGAGTGGGATTCCTGACCGTGGTGTGTGGTGATGTGAAGGGTTGCAATCCGCGAGATGTCCGGCAAGACTGGTACGCCGGGCAGCATCTGTAAGGTGCGTGTCAGTAAGAGATCCGGAATCGTCCGGCAACGTGTTCGTGAATAGTGAGCGGGGCGTGTGGCGCGGAGAGCGTCGCAGGTAGACAGAATCCTTTTGTGTTGAGACTTGAAAACGACCATGCAGAAGTCATTGCCATTTGACGAAGCGTTTGTGCGGAAAATTGCAGAGACGTATCCCACGCCGTTTTATCTTTACGACGAAGCCGGGATTCGGAAATCCTGTCGGGACTTGAATGCGGCGTTTTCGTGGAGCCCCGGATTTCGTGAGTATTTTGCGGTGAAGGCGCTGCCAAACCCGTGGATTGTGCGAATCGCTAAGGAAGAGGGGTTGGGGGCGGACTGTTCCAGTCTTCCGGAATTGATTTTGTCGGAGCGAGTGGGTTTGACGGGTGAAGACCTGATGTTCACCTCAAACAACACTCTGGCGCACGAATATGCCAAGGCGATCAGTCTGGGGGCGATCGTCAATCTGGACGACCTGACGCACATTGACTATCTGAAAGAGACGGTCGGACTGCCGGAGCTGTTGTGTTTCCGGTACAACCCAGGATCGGCTCGTGAAGGCAATGTGATCATTGGAAAGCCGGAGGAGGCGAAGTACGGCTTCACGGAATCGCAGTTGTTTGATGGGTACCGTCGGCTGCGGGATGCGGGTGTGCGTCGCTTTGGACTGCACACGATGGTGGCATCGAACGAGTTGAATGGTGAATTCTTCGTTGAGACGGCGCGGATGCTGTTTGATCTGGCCCTGCGTCTGCAACAGGAGTTGGGAATTCGGATTGAGTTTGTGAATCTTGGGGGGGGAATTGGAATTCCATACCGACCGGAGCACAGTCCGGTGGACTTGCGAGCGGTGGGTGAAGGGATCCGGGAATTGTATCAGCAGATGATTGCGGGAACGCCTCTGGATCCGCTGAAGATTCTGATGGAAAACGGGCGTATGATCACTGGTCCGCATGGGTATCTGGTGACAACAGCTGTGCATCACAAGAATATCTATCGGAACTACGTGGGTGTGGACGCCTGCATGGCCAATCTGATGCGGCCTGGCATGTACGGTGCCTATCACCACATTACGGTGATGGGAAAAGAGCAGGCGCCGCACGACCAGTTGGTCGATGTTGTTGGTTC
>JALQWE010000090.1:2444-10331 GCA_023258825.1 Planctomycetaceae bacterium
TCGTTGTGTGAGAACAACGACAAGTTTGCGATTCAGCGTCCGCTGCCGCGAGTTGAGCGTGGTGACTTGCTGGTGATTCATGATGCTGGTGCTCACGGGCATGCCATGGGATTTCAGTACAACGGCAAACTGCGGTGTGCTGAGTTGTTGGTGGGTATGGACCGGAGTGTGCGGATGATCAGGCGCGCTGAGACCTACCACGACTACTTCGCAACGCTGGATTTTTCCGAGTTTTCCGGCAGTGTTTCGGGCTGACGAGGAAACTCGGTGCTGGTTGATGTGGTAGTGGAATCAGGCATGGAATGTTCGATTGTGCGGCTGGATTCTGCCGTGATCGGGCATTGTGATCAGGCATCGTGAACGGGGACAGTGTTTGTGTCAGCAGTGAACGACGAGCAGGCGATACGGCGTGTCATGGATTTGATCTCGATACCGGGCGGCAGCGGCACGGAGCGCGCGGTGGCGATGTGGATTTGTGACGAGCTGAAACGGGCGGGCGTACCGGAGTCTGCGATTTCCTGGGACCTGGCGCATCGAAAGAGCCCGGCGGGTGGCGAGACTGGTAACCTGATTATCCGTCTCAAGGGGACTCGGCGGGGCCCGCGTCGACTGTTGATGGCGCACATGGACACGGTTCCGCTGGCCGTTGGAGCTCAGCCTGTACGCGACGGAGACTGGATTCGTCCGAAGTCCTCAGCGACGGCACTTGGGGGCGACAATCGGGCTGGTTGTGCCGTGGTCCTGACTGCGATTCTTGAAGCACTGTCCCAGGGGTTGTCTTATCCACCGCTGACTCTGCTGTTTACCGTCCAGGAAGAGACCGGGCTGCGTGGGGCTCGTTATCTGAATGCTTCACGGTTGGGCAAGCCCGCCTTGTGTTTCAACTGGGACGGGCGAGATCCTTCCAGTTTGATTGTGGGAGCCGTGGGGGCCAGCAATTTATCGATACGGATTCAGGGGATTGCCAGTCATGCGGGGGCGCATCCTGAGGATGGTGTAAGTGCGGCGGTCATCGCCGGGCTCGCGATTGCTCAGCTTCGCAAAGCGGGCTGGCATGGGCTGATCCGAAAGGGGAAAAGCCGGGGAGCCAGCAACGTGGGTGTCATGCGGGGTGGTGACGCGACGAACGTTGTGATGTCGCTGCTGGAGATCGAGGCCGAGGCGCGTAGCCACGATAGTGATTTTCGGCGGCAGATTGTCGCGGCATGGCGCGACGCGTTTGAGACGGCGACAGACAGTTTGACCAACGCCGCAGGCCAGTATGGTTCTCTGCAGTTCACAGAGGACATTCGTTACGAGCCATTCCGAATTGATCCGGAGAGTGCTTGTGTGCGATCGGCAAAAGCGGCATCAGAGGCGCTGGGATTGAAGCCGGTTGCACAGAGCTGTGACGGAGGCCTGGACGCCAATTGGATGGCAGCGCATGGATTTCCTGCCGTGACGCTGGGGTGTGGACAGCATGACATTCACACGGTGAAGGAGCGGCTGCACATTCCTCAGTACTTGACAGCGTGCAGGGTAGGGCTGAAGCTGGCCACCGACCAGATTGAGGGCTGAGCGCGGGGCGATCTGCGGCGAGGCGACCATGGGGTTGCGGCAGCAGTGGATTGCCGCGGGCGTGCACAGAATTTGTGTTGCCTGTGAACCAGCGGACTCGGGATTTGACCACGAATTCCAGCGCTGGGTGAGCGGGGTTGGGTCGAACCGCAACCCCGTTGTAGAGGGCCTGCTGACCGTGACTGAAGTCAGGCGCTGGGGCGCATTTGGGAATAGAGCGACAGGATTTCGTGTAGGTCTGCAGAGACTTTGACGTCTTCGTCAGCGAAATCGGACACCCAGGTGCGGTCCCAGATGATGGCATCGGCGAGGATGCGTGTGAGTTCCCCGAGTTTCATGGTGACTTCGGGTTCAGGAAACGCCAGCGTCTCCGGTTCATCGGAACCAACAAAAAGTCGTAGTCTGGGACGCATCCGTGGATCCCCTGATAGTTCTTTACAACGCGGAATTCCGATCGGGCAGAGAAACCTGTCCGAACTCCCCTCGGCAATCCGCTCCTCCCTGAGTTGTTCACGGAGGTTATCGGGCCGAGTGGTGAAAGGGCTTCATCAAAAATTCCGATTGGGAAAGACGTGCGGATTTCAGCGGAAAAGTGGAAGCAGTCGGCTGATTTTGTTCAAGTTCTGTCACGTGGGGTGATGTGAACGTGGAGGGGGAATGTTGCAGAAACGGCAGTAATGTCAGCTGGGCAGCCAAATCTGAACGTTGGCCCGGTCAGCTGTGCGGGCTGGGGCGGAAAATCGAGTGCCGTTGGGAGAGAAAGTCTGGAGTGTCGTGAGTGCCGTTTGTTCGAGGTGGATGGTGGGGATTGTTGGCTGGGAGTGGAGTTTTTCGGGTGGGTTGAGGCAGGATTTGGGGAGTGAAGCCACCGGGTTGGGGCTTGGATTGTTTTCGTTTCCTGGAAATTTCGTTAGAATGCCGGCATGAAGGCATTCACAGGTATAGCAGTTTCTCCGGGAGTCGTGACGGGTCCGGTCCTTGTGCTGGGGTCCGAGAACTTCCGTATTCCCCGTAAATATGTGAACCGGGATGCGGTGGACGCGGAGTTGCAGCGTTTTCATGTGGCCCTGGACACTGTGTGCCGTGATCTTGTGGCCAACGAGCAGTTGGTCACGTCTCAGTTGGGGCAGCAGTACGGCGCTATTTTTTCGGCGCATTTGCAGATGGCCCAGGATCCGCGAATGACGCGTGAGGTGGAAGCGTTGATTCGCGACCACTGTCGTTCGCCGGAATTTGCCGTCAGTCGGGTCCTGCGAAGTTACGCAGAGCCGTTGCAGAAGCTGGGTGATCAGTACCTGTCTGAGCGGGCGTTGGATATTTTCGACCTGGAAAAGCGTTTGTTGCGACAGCTGCTGGGGGAAAGCCGGGAGGAGTTGCGTAATCTGACGACTCCGGTGATTCTGCTGGCGCATGATTTGACACCGGGGGAAACCGCCGCACTGGATACTCGGTACGTGCTTGGCTTCGCGACGGAGGTTGGGGGTCATACCAGTCACACGGCCATTCTGGCGGGGGCTCTTGAGATTCCGGCCATTGTGGGGTTGGGGCGATGTCTGGCCGCTGTTTCCGGCGGTGAAACGGCGATACTGGATGGGGATCACGGTCAGATTATTATTGATCCGGATGCGGGATCTCTGTCGCGCGTTCGGGATTCTCAGGCGCGCAGCCAGCAGGTGCGAGAGCGACTGGGCAGGATGGAGCGGTTGCCGGCTGAGATGCAGGACGGCCATCGCGTTTCGATCTGTGGGAACATCGAGTTTCCGGAGGAAGTTCGGCAGTGCATCAAGCGTGGTGCGGATGGGATTGGCTTGTATCGGACGGAGTTCCTGTTTCTGAGTGGCAATCGGGAGCCGTCTGAGTCGGACCACTACGACGCGTATTGCAGGGTTGTGGAAGCTTGTGGTGAACTTCCCGTCGTGATCCGGACCCTGGACATTGGTGCGGACAAAGTGCCGCAGTTAATGGAGCATCAGTTTTCGGAGTCTCCGAATCCGATGCTGGGATTGCGGAGTATTCGACTGAGTTTGCGGAACACGGGGATGTTCAAACGCCAGTTGCGTGCCATCCTGCGGGCTTCCGTGCATGGCAACGTGCGGATCATGTTTCCGCTGGTGTCATCATTACTGGAATTCCGTCAGGCTCGAATGATTCTGATGGATGTAATGGAGGATCTTGAGGAGGAGGGGATACCGTTTCATCGCAATATTCCCGTGGGGATGATGGTGGAAGTTCCATCGGCGGTGATTCTGGCGGAGGAGTTTGCGAGGGAGGTCGACTTTTTCTCGATTGGTACAAACGATTTGATTCAATACACTTTAGCGTGCGATCGTTCGGATCCCACGGTCGCGAATCTGTATCGATCAGGAGATCCCTCGATCCTGCGTCTGATTCAGATGGTTGTGAAAGCGGCAGAGAATCATGGCAAGTCGGTGACAGTCTGTGGTCAGATGAGCTCTGATCCCCGGTTTATTCCGTTGTTGCTGGGAATGGGGCTTCGCAGCCTGAGCGCAACACCACAGGCCATTCCAAGGCTGAAAGAAGTAGTTCGGAATCTGTCGATGACAGAAGCGGTCAGAATCGCACAGCATGCCTGTTCGCTGGATCTGGCCCGGGACGTGGAACATTACCTGCAGGGTGAATTGGCCAGGCTTTGTCCTGACCTGGTGGACGGAACAGGTTTCTGACTTTTCCGGGGGTGACTTCGCAAGAGTCGGAAGCCGTGGGATATTGAAACACAGAAAACAGTGTGGAACTGTTGATGGGCAACTGATGTCACTTCGTTGAGAGTGCAGGGGCAACCCTTTTTGTCACTTTCAACAGTGGTGAGAGCAGAGTTGTCAGTCGCAGGCCGCAGGGAAAATAATCAGTGAATGGCGTTCATTCACTGGACATCTGGAAATAACGAAGGTTCTGAATAAATCTTCGGAGGAATGGAGAATTTCAGGGAGACGGTGGCTCTGGCCCTGGTGGCTTTTGAATTCCCCGGTCCTGAAACAGGATACGGGGCTCAATGGTCCGCTGGAGGCAGAGCCTGGCCGCTGGTGTTGAACGGGGAAATTCCTGCTGACTGTCAACTGCGTCCCTGGTGGATACAGCTGACAGAGTTCAGGAGATGGTCGTGTGGCTGGCTACCGGACATGCGTACGGGGTGGTTGCTCGAACATCGGAGTTTTTCTGGAAGACCAGCAAGTCAGGGTGGGAAATACTGATGTGTCGGTGGGTTGCATTGCCGGTGCTCAGAATTTTTTCGCTGCTGTGGTCACAGGCATGTTGATCGCAGGCAGTGTTATTGAAACGTCATCCCCGGAAAAGCGTCTCATTCCATCGGAATGAATGAAAGACGGATATGAAAAAGGAAATGCTCATCAACGTCCTCCAGCCGGAGGAAAGTCGCATTGCGATTGTTGAAGACGGAGTTCTGGAAGAGCTCTATGTGGAACGCAGCAGTGCTGAGAACTACGTAGGCAACATCTACAAGGGCAAAGTAGTCAATATTGAGCCCAGTATTCAGGCTGCGTTTGTTGATTTTGGTGTTGGCCGCAATGGTTTTCTGCACGTCAGTGATGTGGAGTACCAGTACTACCGGCATCTGGTGAAAGAGGGTGGAGAGGATGATGGTGACGAGGGCGAGCCTTCTCGAGGGGGGCGTCCACCGAAGCACCTGAACGAACGTAACTCCCGCAATAAGCCACCGATTCAGAAGATTTTTCAGCGCGGCAGTGAAGTGCTTGTGCAGGTCATCAAAGAGGGCATCGGCAATAAGGGGCCGACGCTGTCCACTTACATTTCGATACCTGGTCGATACCTGGTACTGATGCCCGGGCTGCAGCGTGTTGGGGTCAGTCGCAAGATTGATGACGAGAAGACTCGACGCCGTCTGCGACAGACGATGAAGTCGATCCAGCCGCCGGAGGGTCTGGGTTTTATCATTCGCACTGCGGGGATTGATCGGGAAGAGTCCGATCTGCGACGCGACCTGAGCTATCTGTTGCGTCTCTGGGAGACGATTGTTCACAAGTTGAAGCGATCGCCGGCGCCAGCGGGTATCTACGAAGAGAGCGACATGATCATTCGCACGATTCGGGATATCTATACGAATGAGATCGATACGGTGCTGATTGATGAGGACGGGGCCTTTGAGCGGGCCCGCGAATTCATGAAGATCGTGATGCCGACGCACGTGAATCGCGTTCAGCGGTACGCTGGTTCTGAACCGCTGTTCAATAAATACGGGATCGAGAACGAGATTGCCCGGATTCATGACCGGCACGTGCCGCTGCCCGGCGGTGGTTCGCTGGTGATTGATCAAACGGAAGCGCTTGTGGCGATTGACGTTAACAGTGGCAGTTTCCGGGCGGATAACGACGCCGAGAAGAGTGCCTACCAGATGAATCTCAAGGCGGCTGACGCGATTGCTCGTCAGATCAGACTGCGAGACCTTGGTGGAGTGATCGTCAACGACTTCATTGATATGCGTGAAGAAAAGCATCGTCGTGGAGTGGAACGTGCCTTGCGAGACGCGGTTGAGCGAGATCGTGCGCGAACTCGGGTGCTGCGAATCAGCCCATTCGGGCTGATCGAAATGACACGTCAGCGAATTCGTCCGTCGCTGCGGCGTAGTGTTTATGAAAATTGTCCTTCCTGTAACGGGGTAGGGCAGGTGAAGACGGCAGAAAGTCTTTCGATTGAGGTGATGCGGCTGGTGATGTCTGCTGCGGTTCACGAGCCCGTCAGTCGGATCGTGATTGAAGTGCATGACCGGGTCGGTAACTACCTGAATAATCGCAAGCGAAAAGACCTGATTCGAATTGAAGATGAGAACGAAGTGGAGATTGTGATCGTGACGAAGTCGGATGTGTCGTTCGAGCACATGACGTTTCGCGCCGAGGATTCGGCGGGTCGCGAGGTCAGTGCAGTCTGACAGGGGACCTTTGCGAATCACGGACTTAACGAACAACGCCCGGTTTGCCTCAGAGCCGGGCGTTTTTTCGTATCAGGGACCTGCGCGTTGTTGGCATGGCGGACATCTCGGGGTGCCGGATGGGTTTTGAGGGGCACTGAGGTAATGCTGGGCTGGGGAAGAGGTATGCTGCAATTCATTTCCATGCTGATGGGCAGGGCGACCGGAGCCGTTAGTTTTCGACTGTTGTCGGTTGATGGCTGGCGGTGGGGCCGACTTGCTGCGTGGGCGCTGGTGATGATCGGTAGTTGTGCAGCGGCAGTGCGAGCAGATGAGACGCGTGATTTTTCTGAGGAGCAGTTAGCGTTTTTTGAAACGCGGATACGTCCATTGCTGGTGGATGAGTGTTTTGAGTGCCACAGTGAATCGTCAGAGACAGTTCGTGGTGGACTGCAGCTGGATTCTCGGGAAGCTCTTCTCAGAGGCGGTGATTCCGGTCCCGGAGTTGTACCGGGAAAGCCGGAAGGAAGTCTGATACTGCAGGCGGTCCTGTGGCAGTCACTGGAGATGCCTCCGCGTGGTCGCCTGCAGCAGGAGCAGGTGGATGCGATTCGAGTCTGGATTGAGATGGGGGTGCCCTGGTCGGCAGCGACGCCGTCGCCGTCTTCGAAGGCCGCCGAGCAAAGACCGTGGTCGGAAATACGCAGATCGCACTGGTCGTGGTCTGAGGTACATCGTCCTGCGGTACCTGAGCCGGACGTGACAGGCTGGTGTTCGAACGAAATTGATCAGTTCGTGATTTCGAAATTGCGAAAGAACGGGTTGGAGCCATCTCAGTCGGCAGATGGAGCGGTGCTGTTACGGCGATTGTATTACGACCTGACGGGATTACCTCCAGCTCCTGCTCGAGTCACCGAGTTTCTTGCCGCGGCACAGCGGGATCGGCGGCAGGCGGTTGATGCGGTGATTGAAGAGTTACTGGCGACCCCTCAGTACGGCGAACGCTGGGGACGCTTCTGGCTGGATATCGCTCGCTACAGCGACGGCTTCGGGGGATTTCTGGATTCAGCCGCGTTGCCTCATGCGTGGCGTTACCGGGACTGGGTTGTGGAATCACTGAACGCTGATCGGCCGATGGATGATTTTCTGCGGCGACAGATTGCTGGTGATCTGATGGATCCTGCGGAGCCGGTGGCGACGGGTTTTTTCGCCCTTGGACCGACCTACATTTCGGACGGTGGGGATCCACTGGCGACAGCTCAGGCGCGCTCGGAAACACTGGATGATCGTGTGGATACGTTGACGCGTGGCTTGCTGGGGCTCACGGTCTCCTGTGCCAGATGTCATGATCACAAATTTGATCCGATTCCACAGCAGGATTACTACTCGCTGGCCGGGATTTTCAACAACACACAACTTCATGAGGCACT
>JALQWE010000911.1 GCA_023258825.1 Planctomycetaceae bacterium
GTATCTGCCGAAAAATGTGTCCGGGCGACTGCCGGTGGTGCTGTGTCCGCATGGCCACTGGCAAAACGGGCGTTTTCACGACCATGGTGACTCACAGATTGAAAAAGAGCTGGCCTCGGGCGGCGAAACGGACAAGGTCGGCGGTCGTCATCCGTTGCAGGCGCGCTGCGTTCAGCTGGCCCGCATGGGCTGCATGGTGTTCATCTACGACATGCTGGGATACGCGGACGGCAGTTCGCTGACTCAGGAGCTGGCGCATGGGTTTGCAAAACAGCGTCCGGGGCTGAGTGCTGCGGACAATTTCGGGCTGTTCAGTGCTCAGTCCGAACTGCGTTCCCTGAATGCGATGGGGCTGCAGACATGGAATTCCATTCGCGCTCTGGACTGGATCATGTCCCGTCCGGATGCCGACACCACTCGAATCGGCGTGACGGGGGCCAGTGGCGGTGGAACTCAGACGTTCATTCTGACGGCGCTGGACGAACGGGTCACGGCGGCCTTCCCGGCGGTGATGGTTTCCACGGCCATGCAGGGCGGATGTACGTGTGAGAATGCATCGTATCTGCGGGTTGGCACCGGCAACATCGAATTCGCCGCCATGGCTGCTCCGCGTCCGATTGCGATGACAGGGGCCGATGACTGGACGGTGGATATCGAGACCAAAGGTCTGCCGGAGCTGAAGCGGCTGTATGCGATGTACGGAGTTCCCGAGAACGTGCACGCGAAGTACATGAAGTTCCCGCACAACTACAACCTGCCCAGCCGGATGATGATGTATGACTTCTTCAACCGGACACTGCAGCTGGGGCGAACAGAACTGGCTGAGCGTGAGTATGTGCCCCTGACGCGGGACGAGGCCACGGTGTTCAATGCTGAGCATCCGGCTCCGGACAAATCAGAAGCGGCAGAAGTGGCCCTGCTTAAGTCACTTGATACTGCAAACGCGGCGCAGATTGCAGCGCTGACGCCCACGGATGCTGCCGGGGTCAGTCGGTTCCGCAGTGTGATTGGCGGAGCGTTGGACGTGATGATTGGTCGGAAACTGCCGCGACGAGGAGCCACGTCGACTCGGCATCTGCACGACTCCGTCTGCGGTGATGTCACCTACACCACAGTTCGCATCCACCTGGGAGAAGTCGGGGAAGAATTGCCCTGCTGGTTGCTGCGACCTGCCCGCTGGAATCGGCAGGTGGTCCTGTGGTTGGATGGTCACGGCAAGTCCGGAGTGTTTGCGGCTGATGGACAGACCATTCCGGCTGTGTCACGTCTGTTGCAGGCTGGTTTTGCCGTACAGTCTGCGGACCTGTACCTGACGGGAGAATTCACGGCGGACGGTCAGCCGGTGACTCAGTCGCCCGTGGTCAGCAATCCTCGGGAATTTGCCGGATACACGCTGGGATACAATTCACCGCTGTTCAGTCAGCGAGTGCATGACATTCTGACGCTGATCTCCGCATCGATGTCCGGGCCGCACTCTGCTGCTCGTATTTTCCTTGCCGGAGTCAATGGCGCGGGAGCTCATGTGGCCTGTGCCGCGGCCATTGCGCGGGACTGTGTTGCGGGCGTTGCCATAGACACCGCCGGATTCCGATTTGCGTCCGTGACGGAAATTCGTGATGTGAATCTGTTGCCCGGAGCCGTTCGATTCGGAGACGTGCCGGCGATGCTGGCGCTCTGTGCCCCCGTGCCTCTGGCGATTGCCGGCGAATCT
>JALQWE010000912.1 GCA_023258825.1 Planctomycetaceae bacterium
GACCAGTCCGACGCCCGAGGTGCATCTTTTCCAGGGAACTGGTGGTGCGGGAATGACGATGGCATTCGGGCTGGCCGAGCAATTCTGGCAAAGGCTGGACGGAAAATTATGTCGCTGACGACCCGCGAAAATACCTCCACTGTTCCATTTGTACCGCAGGCAGAAAACCTGACCGTTTGAATTCTGTACCTGATGACCCTTGAGGATTCTGAATAATGAATCAGCTGGCCGCGTTAAGCGCTGTGATCTTTGACTGGGCGGGAACAACGGTGGACTATGGCAGTCGCTGTCCGGCACAAGTCTTTGTTGAAGTTTTTCGTCGTCGAGGGGTGGAGATAACGGTTGAGGAAGCGCGGGGGCCAATGGGCCGCGCGAAACTTGAGCACATTGCGATTGTGGCTGGGCTGCCCAGAGTGGCAGAGTTGTGGCAGCGTCATCACGGATATCCGGTCAGTGAGACAGATATTCTGGCCATGTATCACGACTTTCTGCCGCTGCAAAAGCAGATCCTTGCTGTGGGTTCGTCCGTGATCGCTGGAATTCCGGAAGCTGTCACCTGGTTGCGTCAACAGGGTTTACGAATTGGATCATCGACTGGGTACACACGCGAATTGATGGATGTGGTCTGTCCGCTTGCTGAATCACAGGGTTTCCTCCCCGACGTCGTGGTGTGTTCTGACGAAGTGAAAGCCGGCCGACCTGCGCCGTGGCTGAATCTCAAAGTGGCTGAACAACTTCAGGTGTTTCCGCTTCATCAGATCGCAATCGTGGACGACACCCTCGTTGGTATCGAAGCGGGGAAAAACGCTGGCATGCGGACCATTGCAGTCAGTCAGACAGGGAACCTGCTTGGGTTATCCGCTGAAGAAGTTGCTCAGCTGTCCCCTGACGTTCTGCAAAAACGACTGGAAGTTATTGAAGCACAATTTCGCTCTGCAGGCGCCGATTATGTGATCCACTCCGTAGCTGATCTTCCACAGCTGCTGATCTCTGAAGGATTTCGGCCAGTGGCACAACGATAGGATGCCGACTGCATCGGGTCACCATCGAAAGCCTTAACGCCCCTACGTGCCTTTCCATGTACTGATCAGTTGCCGAGCTTCCTTCAGGAGCTTACTTCGCAGTTTTTCATTGGCTGGATCCAGCCTGCCAAACTCCACCACGCGATTCATAGCTCCGGCGCAGGCGAGGGACGTTTTGCCTGTTGCTCCCGCCTCTTTCATGGTCGCGATGTAAGCTTCAAGTTCTCGGGTGACGGTTTGAACTGCCTGGCTGTATTTTTCCCGATCCATTGCTGGTTCCAGGCTCTCGAATGTTTTGATGGCCTCTTCAACGCGACTGATATAGTGTGATTCACTGATGGTCAGATATCGCTTCAGCGGTCCATAACCGAACCAGAACGTCGCAAGCACCAGCATTGCGGAAAGCACTTTCACGGGCGTGCTGAATTCGAAGTCAAATTCAAACCTCGGACGTCCTGCCGCAGGTTTCCGCGAAACCGGGGGGCGTGTCGGCATTGGAATGGAGCGTGAAGAGTTTCCGCCACGAATTCCCACACCCGGTGATTCCAGTGCCGGTACAGGAGCCGGCGTTTTCAGAACCGAAGACAGATCGGGACGATCACTCACCCCGGACACGGGAACCAGCTCAGGCTCAGAATCCTGATCGCTGAGTTGTCGTGCTTGCGGGAGAGCAGCTACGCTCTTC
>JALQWE010000913.1 GCA_023258825.1 Planctomycetaceae bacterium
GGACCTGCAGGTGCAGTTGACTGTTCTGGAGGGCTCAGCCAGTCTGAGTCGTCCGCAGACGGGGGAACCTGGTGCGTTGGAGGTCGCGGCGGGTTCGACGGTGGAATGGTCGGTCGTGGAAGCTCGTGAGCCCTCATCGCCGCGGCTGCTGCCTTCGACCCCGTCGACAATTCCTCCGTGGATGCTGCAACCGGAAAGTGAACCGATTCCGGAGGTTCAGGCGGTGCGCCAACGCCTGATTGATGCGCTTGCGGCACCGGGTTCGCCGGCGCAACTGGTTTCAGCGCTGGTGCGGGATCGTAATCCCCGGGTGGCGATTCCGGCGGTGGAAGTGTTGGCGGTGACAGGGGATGTGGAACAATTGCTGGCGGCGCTGTTTGAGCCATTGGATGAGACCGTGCATCGTGTGGCGATTGCCGGATTGCGGGCCATCGCAACGGGGTCAGGAAATGGTTTTCGGCGGATCGAGCAGGCGTTGGCGACACGACTGCCGATGCAGGAGGCGGAGTTTGTGATGCAACTGCTGCAGGGGCTCAGTCGCACGCAGGCTGCCGTTCCTGCGACGACGGCGGCGCTGATGCAGTTGCTGGCGGATGAACGTCTCGCGATCAGAACCCTGGCGATTGAGCAGATTGAAGCACTAACCGGGGAACGGCATAACTTTTATCCGGCCGCAGAACCTGCTCGTCGTCGTGATGCGATCCGTCGTCTGCAGAAGGTGATTGATCGGCAGAAGGGGGCGCTGCTTCCCTGAGTGGGGCAGAGGAAAGCTGCGGCGGATTTGACGAACCTCGCCTGTCTGGCAACACTACGGGCCGTGCCTGTGTGTTCCCACCATTTCAGAGGGTCCTTCCATGCGTTGCCCGCTTGCCTCCTGCCTGCTGCTGAGCGTTTTTTGTGTGATCCCCGGGATGGTTTTGGCTGAGGACTGGCCGTCGTGGCGAGGACCTTCGGGAACGGGCATCAGTTCTGAAACCAACCTGCCGACGGAATGGTCGCCGGAAAAGAATGTGGCCTGGAAACTGGCGTTGCCGGGGCCGGCCGGGGCGACTCCAGTGGTCTGGGGAAAGCAGATCTTTCTGACTTCGGTCAACGATGCAGGTGAGTTGCTGCTGTTGAGCGTTGACACCAGTGGCAAGCTGTTGTGGCAGCAGGTGGTGGCGACAGGAAATCAGAATGCTCGCGGCGACGAAGGAAATTCCGCGTCCCCATCCCCCGTGACTGATGGACGCCACGTCTGGACCTTCATGGGCGAAGGCACTCTGGCCTGCTACACGGTCTCTGGTGAGCAGGTCTGGAAACAGAACGTGCAGGATGCTTATGGAAAGTTCAGCATTCAGTTCGGCATGAGCTCTACGCCGGTGCTCGAGGACGGCAAGTTGTTTCTGCAGTTGATTCATGGAGAAGGCAACCCGAAGACTCGTGAAGCCGTCGTCGTGGCCCTTGATGGCTTGACGGGAAAGCAGATCTGGAAGGTGGATCGTCCCAGTGATGCGGAAGCGGAAAATGAGCATTCGTATGCATCGCCGGTGCTGTACCGGAATGGCAGTACGAAACTGCTGTTGTCGCATGGTGCTGACGTGATCGTGGCGCACGATCTGCGGGATGGTCACGAAGTCTGGCGCTGTGGTGGATTGAATCGTCGGGATGACACGCTGCTGCCCTACGATCCGACGCTGAGATTTGTGGCGTCTCCGGCGGTGG
>JALQWE010000914.1 GCA_023258825.1 Planctomycetaceae bacterium
AGCCCGAATTCGGGAAATGCAGAGCTGGACCGTCGGATGGGGTTTCTGCCGGAGGGCCAGTACAACTCTGATGACGTCGTTTTATCGCGGCTGAAAGCTTTTCAGGAGCATGAGCCACAGGCGGTGAGTACCGCGACGGCTCGAGCGGCATTTCTGGTGCATCTCCGTGACCGGGAAACAGCACTGCAGGTACTGGAATCGGTCTCTGAAAACTCTGACGCGGCCAGCAACATATTTTTTCTGGCCACCTGGATTGATTTGCTGCTGGATCTGGGACGACTGGACGACGCGAAGTCGTGGTTTGCGCGTTGGGGGGCCGCGAAGGACCATTTTCTGTATCACAGAACGGCGGCGCGGGTGCTGCAGATCGTCGACCGGGACGATCAGGCGGCAATTTCAGAATTGAATCAGGCCTTGCAAATCTGGCCCGGTCCAGTGGACTGGTCACTGCTGCATTTTCGTGCGCAGTCCGAGGCTCGGCTGGGGCAGCGGGAAGCCGCGGAGAAATCGCGAGCGCGGGCGAAAGAGATCGAAGTGCTGATGGAACTGGAAGCTCAGCAGCCCCTGCGACGGGCATTGCTGGATTTGAGTCGAGCGGACAACGTGGGGATTCTGGCAGAGTTTTACCGCCAACTGGATCGGCCTCGGGAGGTGGAAGCGTGGAAGCAACTGCAGGCCGATTTGCCCTCGACGGGGCAAAAGGTATACTGACGATGAGGCGGTGGCACTGGTCCACAATGATTATGGTCTTCCCGAGGAGTTTTTCGATGAAATCCCCATGGATTCCTGCTTTGTGTCTGTTGGTCTCGTTTTGTATCTCCGGCTGCGGTGGGACTCCGGAACTGCCACCGACTGAAGGCGGACAGAACTCCAAGAGTGATGAAGAAATCAAGAAGCAGATGGAAGAGTCCATGAAGAAGTCGATGGGCAAGTACAAGGGCAAAATCCCCGGATCCGGCTGAGGGCTGTTTCCCCTGCAATTGACGTGGCTGCGCTGTCGGAGTGTTTTTTCCAAAGTGTTCGGCAGAGAGTCAGCAAGGCAGGTCGGGCGGTGGCCCGAGACATTAAGCATCACTCGTATCAGCGAGTGGGTCTGACGAAGCAGGCACTTGCCATCTGGCGAAGGCCTGCTTTTTCTGTTTCTGAAGACAGGACGAATTCGTTCATGAACTCTGTTGTTGGCCGATGCGAAACGATGCGGAGTGAGTGGCCGGCAATCACATGGTGGCTGCGGGGGCTGATGATTGTCCTGTGGCAGGTGTGTGTGTGGTCGGGCAGTAACCTTCAAGCAGATGAGGCGGAGCGGGCCAACGCAGAAAAACTGCTTGCTGCGCTGGTTCGCAATGCGCGATACGGAACAACCTTCGACCGGGTTTACACGTGGCATGCGGAACGCGGCGTGGTGGTGGAGTTTCGGGGCAATCTGTTGCGGCATGCGGGGCTGGAGGTTGAAAAGCAGGATGCTGCTGCGGAACCCGCTGGTGACAGTTCCGTACGGGCCCTCAACATTCCTCCGGTATGTGCGAAGGACACTGCGTTGCTGCTGGCCGCGATGCTGGATCTGCGTCATTCAGAAGCCGCTTCGGCTGTCCAGTTGCTGCAACAGGTTGTGCAACTGCGGTAGTTGTCTTGCTGGTAATACGGTAAGTTGCTTGAACTCCGCGCATGTCTTGGAATATTCTAAACGCACATGCGTCCGGAAC
>JALQWE010000915.1 GCA_023258825.1 Planctomycetaceae bacterium
TACCTCGAACGACAAGTGGCTTTGTTGCAACCCAAAATCATTTTGGCAATGGGGCGCTTTGCGGTGCAAGCTTTGTTGCGCAATGGCGTGCCAGATGTGGAAACCATTCCGCTTTTTGCTCAATCAGCCAATCGTACACTGGAATGATTCTCAGACTCCGTTGACCGGGACCATGGTCAGTCCATTCCAGCACTTAATGAAACGTCTTGAAATGAAACAGGTTGAAGCCATGCTTGAAGACAGCAAACAGGAAACGGCAGCGGAACAGACCGCAGCAGCGGCTGCTGCACCGACCCCCGCAGGTCCGGCATTTCATCCAGCCGATACGTGGCAGGATTCCGGCGATGCATTGAAGAATGAACCGCTGGCAGCAGAATGCACGATTGATGACTTTACGAAGGTTGACCTGCGAGTGGCCCGTGTGCTGGAGGCCAATCATGTCGAGGGCGCGAATAAGCTGCTGCAG
Source organism: Planctomycetaceae bacterium (assembly GCA_023258825.1). Lineage (GTDB taxonomy): Bacteria > Planctomycetota > Planctomycetia > Planctomycetales > Planctomycetaceae > SXXK01. Next base: position 467 of record JALQWE010000915.1, read on the forward strand.
CTGACACTGTCGCTGGGTGGTGGTGAAACTCGCAATGTTTTCGCAGGGATCAAAGCCGCCTATAAGCCGGAAGATCTCGTCGGCCGACTGGTCATCTGTGTCGCCAATTTGAAGCCCCGACAGATGAAATTCGGGCTCAGTCAGGGAATGATCTGCGCCAGTGGAGCAGGCGGGGCCGAAGTGTTTCTGCTGTCTCCGGACCAGGGCGCTGTTCCCGGCCATCGTGTCCACTGAGCTGACTGCCAGCGTAAGTTGACTGTCAACGGGGCCACGGTTGCCGAAACCGTGGCCCTGTTGCGTCGATGGATCGCCGCGGAAGGCAGCAGGGCCATTTCAGTGAAAAGCCTGCACACCTATTTTGCGACGGGACTGTCTTTCGCAACTGCGGCACGTCGAGACTGCAGTGATCGACGATAGTCCGCGAACACATGTGCAGCCAGAAGTGTGCTTTCCGTCGCAAGATCTTCAATCCGGCTGCGAAAAAACGCCAGCCCGCCAATGCATGGAATGGCGACACCCAGACCCTGAAGCGTGGTGACGAGGGCTTTGTAAATTCCAGGAGCCAGCTCTGAAATCTGGGGATTTGCCTTCAGCTCGAATTCCATGAAGGCCACGATCATCCCCCAGACCGTTCCCATCAGTCCCAGCATCGGCGCCAGAGTACTAATGACAGAGAGATATTCGATGCGTCGGGAGACACGCGCTGCCTGGTCGCCGGCGGCATCCTCCATGGCTTTCTCAATCGGAGGCCAGGCCATGGAACTGCACTCATCCAGTCCGGCCGCCAGAACCTGACTGAGAAATCCGGGATGGTTCATACACAGCGATCGCGCTTCCTGAGGTTTGCGCTCGGCCAGCAGCCGGTGCACTTCTTCCGCCAGACCGGGGGGCATGAACACCGTACGACGCAGACTGATGGCGGCATCGGCCATCAGAGCCACCATGAGAAAACTGAGAAACATGATGACATAGCCAATGGCTCCGCCTGCCGCCAGAAACTCGCGAACACTGAGAAACGACGGTTGCTTTGGCACGGCTGCCTCTGGCTGTTGAGCCAGCAGTGGCGAACAGAAACACATCAGGCTTGCGAACGCCAGCAGCATCAGGAAGATGGCTTTGCGTTCGAATGGTTGCCGGGAACGATTCTCTTTCCCACGATTCATGATGACAATCCCTTGCCCAGCGATATGCCTGTTATCCGCCCCGACAGAGTTTAGCCGGGCCTGCCCGTGGG
>JALQWE010000916.1 GCA_023258825.1 Planctomycetaceae bacterium
TGTGCTTTGCCAGTGCCCGCAACGTCGCATCACTGAAGATAATGTATGATAATCGCTGCCAGGTACTGCGAAAAGGCCGTCGCCAGAAACCACGCCCCCATGACCGTGCTCACCAGCAACTTCGGAGACAGACGGGCAATCATCGACAACCCCACCGGCGACAGACACAACTCTCCCGTCGTGTGCAGAACATAACCCAGGATCAGCCACGAAACCCCGGCCATCCCACGCGGGTCATGCTGAGTCGCTCCGTACCAGAAGGCCGCAAAACCAAGGCCCACCTGGAACAACGCCAGTGCAAACTTGACCGGAGGGGACGGGTCTAGTCCACGCGCCCCCAGCGCTGACCACAAACTTGTGAAGATCAGACCGAAAATCAGAATGCAGACTGCGTTGATCGCCTGAAACGTGCTGGCCGCCAACTCGTCCTCACGCTTCGCCAATCCCATGCCCACATCGTCCGCTGAGACTTTCCAATCAATTTCCAGGTCGGGATTCGCCTTCCCTTCCTCACTGGACCGCAGAGCATTCAGATCGTCCAGAGTGAACACGTCGTCACCGTTCGTGTAACCCAACTGCTCCTGAGTCGGCTGCAGACGAATCACCGATCCCACATCTCCTTCCACAACACGTCGCTGCTCAGCCACACGGTCCACGTTGCGGTCGGCAAAGTTGTTCAGACTGCTGCCAGCCTGTTCAAAAAACGCCCAGAACAACATCGAAAAGAACGTCAGTGTCAGCACCACCGTCATCCGATGACGGGCCACAGTATCCAGCGTCAGCGTCTTCAGAATCAAATACCCGAAGGCGATCACACCGGTCAGTGTCAGCATCAAACCCGCCGGCTTACTGACCTCTTCCAGAAAGACCGCAAGAATCGCGCCCATCTTTCCACCACCGGCCGTCAGAGCTTCAATCCGCTCCTTCGAAACCAGCTGCAGCGGCTCACCATCCCGAATCACAGAGAATCCGGAGACAAATAATGTGATGACCGGTACCACCACGGCCACACCCAACAACACCAGGCCAATGCTGCGACCGCTCACACGCCCATGACGCGACGCCCCGGCGCCCGACGGCAGGCCGCCCTTGCCCAGTGCCAGCACAGCAATCACCGCGGCAATTCCCAGACAGACTGCCACAAAGGCGTTCAACAAAATCGCAGCCGTATTGTTGGCTCGATAAACCAGCAGCGAATAAACAGCCCCCGCCGCGCCAATTCCGATCAAGGCCTGCGTCAGTCGTGTGGGCATGACAAACACGGCCAGACCCACCAGCATTCCGATCGTCGCCAGGCCAAATCCCCAGTGCCAGCCATACGTCTCTCCAATGTAGCCGCACAGCAGCGGGCTCATCGCCGCTCCCAGGTTGACCCCCATATAAAAGATCGTAAACCCACCGTCCCGCTTGCTGCTGCCCGGGGGATACAGTGTCCCCACAATCGAAGAAATGTTCGGTTTGAAAAAGCCATTGCCCACGATCAACAGAGACAAGGCCAGATAAAAGGCCCGCGGGTCCTCAACGCCCATAATCAAGTGCCCGGCGGCCATCAGCATGCCACCAATAATCACTGCAATCCGCTGCCCCAGCAACCGGTCGGCCAGCAAACCGCCAATGAACGGTGTCATGTACACCAAAGCCGTGTACGCTCCGTAGACCGTATATGCCTGTCCGTCGTCGTACCCCAGAAAGCCTTTCGT
>JALQWE010000917.1 GCA_023258825.1 Planctomycetaceae bacterium
GAACACACCGCCGCATACAGGCTTGCGGCTCGGGTGGAACCTCGCACGCCCCCCGGAGAAAGCGATCTCTCAACGGCCGGCGTTGCTGGCTTTCTAGTGACGAATGACTTTCTGCAGCACTGAAGCACCAATCAGGCCCAGAATCACGTTGGGAATCCACATCGCCCACCACGCATCCAGAGTTGCGTTGCGCGACAGATTCACCATCAGAAACATGATCGGGTAGTACACCAACAGAATGGGCAGGAAACACATCACAAAGGTCGTGATGAACTGTCGCCGCGCCTGCAGCATGGAAAAGGGTCCACCGACAAAGGCGAAGAACAGACAGCTGGCGGCCATTGAAAACCGACTGTGAATCTCCGTCTGAAAACGCAACTCACGCCCCCGAGCCTGACGCCCTTCGTCACTCAGCGTGGAAACGCCATCGCCACCCAGACGCGAAAACTCACCCGTCACCAGTAGCATCGCCGCTTCGCGATTCGCCTGCTCTGCACGCCGCTGCTGCTCTGTACGAGCGTCACGAATCCCGGTGACCAGCGCATGCAGAGTCATGTGACGTGCTTTGACCCGGGCGATTTCCTGGGGCAACGGAAATGTCAATTCCGTCGACGCCTGTTCCATCTCAGTGTCCGTCCCGGCCAGAGTCCCCCGGGCATTTTTCAGCGTCAGACGGACCAGCTTGTTCTCCAGGTCGAAGGAAATGGAAGCCTCACGGGCCTTCATCGTCACCTGCTGATTGTTGCGGTTGCGATATAGAAACGTCGCCTCCTTCAGCTGACGATCCTTCACATCGTGAACCGTGATCGAATAGCCCTTGTCCGAGTCACTGAAGTGATGCTGACTCGCCAGTACATCCAGAAAGATATCCTCGATCGCCTGAGTCACAATCCGTTCGATGTTGGTCACAGCCCACGGAATCACGTAGTTGGTCAGGCCAAACGAAAGCACCGTCAGCAGCGTTCCCAGCACGAAGGCAGGAGCCAGCAGCTGAGTGGCACTGATCCCGGCAGCCTTGGCAGCAATCACCTCAAGGTCACCGGAGATGCGACCATAGACAACGCAAACAGCCAGCAACAGGGTGGCAGGGATCGTGAAAGGAAGCATGCTGGGGACAACGAACGGCAGAATCTGGAGAATCTGGACTGTCCCCAGCCCTCGCTCCGTGGCCTCCTGAAACAGTCCCACGAACACCAGCATGACGGTCAGCACCACAACAAGCAGTGCAAACACACGGACCAGTTCGCCCATGATGTACCGCTGCAGCAGCTTCATGACCGCCTCCAGCGCGCAAACACAACCGCGACCGGCACAGCGTCGCTGTGCAGATCCGCAGCAGGTCTCGGGAAACCCGGTTGAAGTGGTTCAGTCATCGTCACACAAAGCAACAGCAGTGCAGAAAGGTCGGACGGAGCTGCATGGATCACGAGCGACCGTAATTGCAACAAAAATCCAGCAAATGGGAAAATTTGATTGGAAATATCCGTCAGAGAAGTCTAGCCCTCCCGGAATCCTGCCACAATCCCAATACCTCGCAGGGATTCTCTGGTCCACCGGATCCGCAATTTCTGTCAGGCCAATGTCGTCAATCCCGCCATGAAAAGCCATGCGTGAGGCGGCCGCCGCTCCGTTCGGGGCAGCGAATTCCTCTGGATTTTCCCTGGATTCCCGGGTGTGCCGGCTGTTGACCGATTCA
>JALQWE010000918.1 GCA_023258825.1 Planctomycetaceae bacterium
CTCATCTCGGATGCACTGACCATCAGCCCCGAGCACACCGGCGGTCTGCTGCTGCAGTTTGTCGCGACCGCCGCCGCTGTGCCTCCTGAGCTCAGCCAGGAGGCGTCAGTGAGTGCAGACAAATCTGACGACCTGCTGCTCGCAGCACTGGCAAAGTCGCTGGATCTTGAACAGGGTGCAGCAGCAATTGAGTGCCTGAAAGAACTTCCAAAGCGTTCCCTTGCCAGTTCTCAGGCCTCTGCGGCAGAAGAAGTCCTCGGCAGGGCTGTCGGCAGTGCCGACGCGCGAGTGCGAATTCTGGCATCCACAGTGATCCGGGCGGCTGGACTGAATCCTCCCGGTGCTCGGACTGCAATGTTGCGAACGCTGGCGACAGCGAAAGCGGGAGCACTCAAGCCGGAAGCCGTCGTGATCGCACCAGACTCTGAACTGGCGTTGACGCTGCGACAACTGCTGGAGGATCAGCGGTTTGCCGTGAAGACAGCTCGTACTGGCCCGCAGGGATTTGAGGCTGCAGCTGCACAAATGAATTGCGAATTGGTCTTTCTATCGATGTATCCCTCGCGCTGGCCGGCGTCCGCCACCATCGCTAACCTGCGAGCAGACAGCCGAACACGACTCACACCGATTGTGCTTGTTGGTCCGGAGGCAAAGCGAGCGGAGGCTGAAGCACTCAGTGCAGTGCATGCAGGTGTCGAGTTCCTTGCCGAGCCGATTGGAACTCTGACGTTCCCATCTCAGTTTCAGGCGTTGTCGATCCCGGCACCGCTGCTGAACACAGCGGACCGCCAGACACTGCAGACTGCGGCGGAATAGTCAGCCACTCGGCTCTGAAACAGCAGCACATAAGCACTCAGCGAGTGCGCCACAGGCATTCATCCGCGACACCAAGTCGTTCAACGGCCGCTGAAATCTCATTGCGGAATCGCTTCGCATCGACAGGATATCCCTGCGTTGGCTTCAGATCAGGAACCTGAAGCTGCCACCAGCGATTGAACTGACGCATCAGAACTTCCCGGAAATACTTGGCTGTCATCGAGGCAAGGGCAACGGGAAGCAGTGACTCTGCTTTCGTTCGAAAACAGAATTCCAGATTGTCCATCCGATACCGTGAACGTTCCCGGGATTCCTCGAGGCGGAAGACAAAACGATCGTCGAACTGTGTTGCAATCACTTCGTCGTATCGATTTCTCCCGCCGTGCTTATCACAGAATACGGACGTTGGCAGACCGGGAAAGCGATCACAGAGCCCCCGCACCAGCTGCAGTGTGGCCGTCGAGAGAACGCTGCCTTTTGAATCCGTCTCCGCCACAAGTGCGTTGAATTCTTCCGGAAAAAGAATGCGAGCCCGGATCCCCACCAGCGTGACATCACTCTCGGTCATGGCCGTTCTGAGCTGTTCCGTCCATTCGGTGACATGATCCCAACAGGAATCCAGCGGCAGCGGCTGGAGCTCACCCTGATTCCAGGGTTCTGCGAGGAATCGCATCTGAAAATCATCTGCACACACCGACGCTGCCAGCACATCAATCCGGCCAGCCCCAACCCCGAGCGACTGCAGGAAGGCAAGCACAGGGACCTCAAGGGATTCGAGACCATCACCGGCGGAATAGACCGCTTTGGAATCCGCGACGTACAGGCGTCGATCATCGGCGCGGTACTGATTGGTCAGGACCCCCGCGAGGGA
>JALQWE010000919.1 GCA_023258825.1 Planctomycetaceae bacterium
ATCGCAGAAATGTCTCCCACAGATACTGACTGATCCCCAGCACCCGCGCGACCGCATGCAGCACCCCCGGACGCTGCAGCGATCTCATGTTGTCCGCCCACGCCGAAGCCGGTTGCAGCCGCGACACCAGCTCCCGAAATCGCAGCAACGCATGATGCGGATCTCCGGCCGATGGCAACCAGTGCGTAAACTGCTTAATCAGAGTCGCGGCAAGCTGCAGTTCCTGACTCCGCTCCTCACTCGCAATCGGCTGCCCGTTCCGCTCTCGCACATACAACACGTCCCGCACCCGCTGCCCATCCGCCCGAATCACCGCCCGCAGCACACGAAAACGACTCAACGACAACGCACTCGCCAACTCATACAGAAACCCCCACGAATCCTCACCCTGAATGAGCACTTCTGTCAGCACCGATCCCGGAATTCGACTCAGCTCCACCGTCAATTCGCCGTCGTCCCACGCCTGAGTCTCCTCGCTGGTGGCCGGAACCGCCGCACAAAATCGCGAAATCAACTCCGCCCGCACATCCTCAATCTGCCCGTCACGCGACAGTCGGCCCAGACGACACAATTCCCTCTGCAGGACCGCCGTCGGAATCGGCTCCACAGCAGACCGCTGCTCCCCGGTCAGCTCCGCTGAACTCACCCGAAAACAGGCCACAAACCGCCCCGCCGGAAGTTCCGCTCCCAACGAACTCAAGCCTTCCCCCGTCGCCGCGTCCCCACTGCGGATGTTCAGCCGATAAATCGACAACAACCCACAGATCACCGACAACCATCCGGAAAAATCCAGGCCCACAATCAACACGTCCCACGTCGCTGTCTGCCCGGCCACTTCAATCCCCGAAACCACGCAACCACCACTCGGTTCCACCTGCGGCAACATCCCCGCAATCCGCTCCGCATGCTGCTGCACAAGGTCCGTATCGCCCGCACTTTCCCCCACAGCTGCCGACACCAGCCCGGTTGGCACCACATGATCCGGTCCCGGTGTGCCGGGATGATGAGTCAGACAGTCGTCGAAAATCGTCCGCACCGCCACCCGATGCTCTTCATAACGCTGCAGAAAGACCGCACCATCCGGATAATCCAGCCGATTCGCCAGCCACTCCAACTGCTCCGGATCCTCCGGCAGCTCATGCGTCTGCTGGTTGTGCAGCAACTGCAGCGAATGCTCCACCGACCGCAGAAACACATAGCCCGAACGCAGTTGCCGATACCACAACGCCGGGATCAGCCCGAATTCCGCCAGCCGCACCAGGGAATCCAGAGTATTCGCGCGGACGATGCGAGGTTCCTCCGCCCCATGGATCAACTGCAGACTCTGCACCAGAAACTCAATGTCCCGAATCGATCCGGCCCCCAGCTTCACTTCCGAATACAACTTGCCCCGCTGACGCAGCCTCGATTCAATCTTCGCCTTCATCCCCGAAATACTCCGCAGGACTTCCGCAGCCGTCCCGCGAAACAACAAAGGCTGTATCTGACGCAGAAATCCCGCCCCCAGCTCCGGACTGCCCGCAATCGGACGGGCTTTCAGCATCGCCTGCTTCTCCCACAACTCCGCGTCCTGACCCAGATATGCAGCATACGCAGTAACTGTACTCACCAGCGGCCCCGCCTCGCCCCACGGACGCAGACGCAAGTCCACCCGGTACAGAAATCCCGGTGGACTGTAGTCCG
>JALQWE010000920.1 GCA_023258825.1 Planctomycetaceae bacterium
GGTCATCGCCATGCGACAATCGGTATCGACATTGATCTTGCGAACACCGAACTGAATGCCGCGTTGAATTTCTTCGACAGGGACGCCGAAGGTCTGCTTCATCCGGCCGCCGAACTGGTTGATGATGTCCTGGAGTTCCTGCGGTACAGACGAGCTGCCGTGCATCACTAGGTGCGTGTTGGGCAGCTTCTTGTGGATTTCTTCGATGCGTTTCATCGCCAGAACTTCGCCGTCCGGCTTTTTGTCGAACTTATAGGCTCCGTGGCTGGTGCCGATGGCAACGGCCAGTGCATCGCAGCCGGTTTCAGCGACGAAGCGTGCGGCTTCGTCAGGATCCGTGAGCAGTTGATCGTGAGACAGGTGTCCGGAGGCGCCGTGGCCGTCTTCCGCTTCGCCTTCCCCGGTGTCCAGTCGTCCGAGACAGCCCAGTTCGCCTTCGACGGACACATTGAACATGTGGGCCACTTTGACAACTTCCGCGGTCACTTTGACGTTGTACGCGTAGTCAGCGGGTGTTTTGCCGTCTTCTCTGAGCGAGCCGTCCATCATGACGCTGGAAAAACCAAGGGCGATGGCACCCTTGCAGACATCGGGACTCTGCCCATGGTCTTGGTGCATCACGACAGGAATGCTTGGGTAGAGCTCAACAGCGGCGAGCATCAGGTGTCGCAGGTAATTGTCCTGGGAGTAGGATCGGGCACCGCGGGATGCCTGGACGATGACCGGGGAATCGGTCTCGCGGGCAGCCTCCATGATCGACTGAATCTGCTCCATATTGTTGACATTGAACGCCGCGACACCGTAGTTGTTCTCGGCCGCATGGTCCAGAACAACACGAAGAGGAACAAGGGGCATGTGCAAACTCCATGCGCAGAACATCTTGGTCCGCGCGAAAGGGAACCTGAGACAAGTGATGATGCGTGCGAGCTGATTTCCTGTCTGACACCAACTCACAGAACCGTAGGGTAGCGGTATTTCCGACGCTTCGCAACATGCGGCGGTTGATGTCCTCTGTCGCGCGCCGCTGAATTGGGGCTGAATTGGGGCCATCCATCTGTCATTTGACATCCGCTACTAGTCCTGGTACTGTTTTTCCCTCTCAACTGCATTTCGTTGTCTTGCACACACAGGGGCATCAGACGGGGGCGTTCATCATGGCTCGGACAAATCGACGAGACGTCCTGGCGGATCAGGACATTCAGGTGGTGCACTGCGTCAATCGCTGTGTCCGACGTGCATTTCTCTGCGGCAATGACGAGCTTACCGGCAAAAATTTCGATCATCGTCGCGGACTGATCCGCAAACGTCTGGAATTTCTCGCCGGCATCATGGGCATCGAAATTCTCGGCTATGCCGTCATGAACAACCATTTTCACGCGGTCCTGCGCAACCGACCGGATGTCGTGGCCACATGGTCAGACGCGGAGATCGCTCGAAAATGGTGGATGCTTTGCCCGCTGCGAAAGAACGAAGATGGCAGCCCCGCGGAACCCACTGACACAGAACTGAAAGCCATCCGCGCCGATCGTAAATCCCTGAAGGAAAAGCGACGGCGGCTGTCCAGCATTTCGTGGTTCATGCGGTTCGTGTCAGAACGAATTGCGAAAGATTCGAACAGGGAAGACAAGTGCACCGGCCGTTTCTGGGAAGGCCGCTTCAAAGCCCAGGTGTTGCTCGACGACG
>JALQWE010000091.1 GCA_023258825.1 Planctomycetaceae bacterium
GGCCGATTTTCGGGTGAGCGAATCCATACTGGTTTGTTGAGTGACCAGTTTGTCCGCCACATCCCGGCCATTCTGTTCGAACACCAGGCGGCTGAGTTCGAGCGTTCTGGAGGGCAGCCAGACGACCGAGCCGAGGGCCCAGCGGGTGAAGCGATTGGACAGCGAGCTACCACCGTAGGGACTGGCGATCGTCACGATACGATTCACCGCAGAGTTCTGGCGGAAGAAGAACACGCGGCGAATTTCCGACTTCACCGAGTGGGAGGCTTTGAGTGCGTCGACGGGACGCTTGCTGACGGATTTCCAGAGTCGGTCACCGCTGTCGATGGTCAGCATATGTGCCAGAATTCCCCCCATGCTGTGGCCGACCACCACCATCTGATCGAGGCGAGGATTTTTGTGCTCGGGGTCGCAATCCAGTCGCAACCTGCCCAGTGTGTCTCTGAGTCTGGCGGCAGAAAACGCGATGGGTTCACCGGTGGGGTACATATAGAACCAGAATTGATACTTCCTGCGAATTTCCGGATCAGCCTGCAGGTCGTTGAAGACTTCCATCCATGTCAATGGGCTGGACCAGAAGCCATGAACCATCAGAACGGGGATGCGGTCAGGATCATAGGGTTGGACCATGTAGAGTCCCTCGACCTTTTCCGCGAGGTCGGGGCGGATCAGTCCCCACGTGTCCAGCAGGCTCAGGTCAGGATTGCTGAGCTGCCGCGCGAGTGGTGTGCTGATGTCGGTTTGCAGTGGAAGCAGCGTGTTGGCCACCACCAGCCCTTCTGATTCGCGCGGGTCATAAACCTGCAGGCGAATGATAGACGGCTCATTCTGGTTTGCGGATTCGTCAAAGCGGATGACGAGAGTGGCTGCATAGTTCATGCTCTGCGTGTAATACCGAGCCATTGGGTCAGCCGCGCTGGATTTTGGCGGGCTGACAATGATGGGCACACCCAGGCCTGGTGTGGTGTGTCGGTTGCGAAGATTTCTGACCTGATAGTCGGAAACAAAATCAAAGTCACCGAATTGTTCCTGGCACATCACTCGGCTGGGAAATGGGATCTCAAAATGCGTATGTCGATGGGTCAGTGGCATCCTCAGACTCTGGCCGAGTCGGTAGCGGCCGTGAATCTTTGCCAGACGCAGCAGGTTCTCGATACTGGTGTTGTAAACGTTGGCGGTATCCCGATGTGGAGCGGCCGCGGGATCACGACACTGCCCTGTATCATCCGGCGTGCTGAACAGGTGCCATGCGTCGCGGGCCGCATCGAGGTACAACTCCATCGCCAGATGGGGGTCTTTTGACTGCACAGATTCGGCAGCCAGATACTGCAGCTCAGCGAGTGCGTGTGTGGCTTCCGGATAGTCTTTTCCGTGACGGTGTTGACGACAATGGTCGATCATGCGCCGGAGATTTTCGCCGCCAGTGTAGTGGGATTCGGCAAGAAACTGATAGGTGCGATCTGAGTTTCTCAGGCCACCGAAGAGCATGTAATTCAGACGGTCGGCGAGATGGTTCTCTGGCTTGTGACGTACCTTCACGAAATCAGCTGTCGCGCAGCCGCAAACGCAGACCAACGCGCAGCTGATCAGCAGCACTGGTTGCCTCCATGCGACCTGTGGACTTCGGCCATTCATGAAACGAAAAACTGTCCGTCAGACGAGTGAATTCCGGAACTCTGAACCCATAACACTCCGCTGCTGTTTCCAACGCTGTAGGTGTCCCTGATCCTCTGGAACTGCCCGAGGGCTTGTCATTGCCAAACGCCAGGCGGCGATTCCTATGGCCTGTGGGCACCGGCAGCGAACTTTGAAAGCTTCGTTTCATTCGTAACTTGTGTCAAGATCAGTGGTTGGGACGTGGCTGACAGTGTTGTTTCCCTGAACCAGCCGGTCGTCCCTACGAAAAGCTTGCGGGCCTTCTGACGGGCAGAGAAACGGAGCGCATTTACAGAACTTGTTCTCCGATACTCTGGTGTGTTTGGGTTGCCTGGGCGCTTTGGGTGGCGGTGTCGTATGCTCCATTCCGCGATCAGGATTCTTCTGGGGCGATCTGCCGACGGAGGGCCTGTTTCGGGGGAAGTGGTTCGGAATTCCCGACAGCGGTGCTGGTTATCAGCGGTCAACTGTTAGTTGTTGTGCAGTGGACGGGCAGTTGGCAGAGATCAGGTTCGGCAAGAGCCCTGACATCGTATGGCGAAACGATGTTAAACTGGGAGATCAGGGGCGTCTTTTGCTTGATGGCAGCGAAGCGTCTGTCAACCTGGCGAGCGGTGCTGCGTCAGCCCACCGAGAAAACAAGTTTTGAAGTGAGCATCACGAGGCACAGACGTCTCGGGAAGTTGGCATTCCCGCCTGCCGGTGTGCCAGAGAAGAATGGACCCACGTTTCGGCGGAGCGAAACGCGACAATTTTCTGGTTTTGCACCGGTTCGCGCTTCCAGCCTTGACCGTGCTTCCCGTCGAGAGACGCAGAATGGCTGCGGTAGCGCGGGGGGCGATCCGGGCAAGTACTTACCCATGTAGGTCTGGTCAGCCGTCGCCGTTCAGAGTCCCTTCAGCGATGCTGGAATCACCAGTTTGGCGTTAACCGACCGCGCCTGCTGGACGGCGCGTTTTGCGGCATCGCGATTGTTCTTTTTCAGTTCGAGTTCTGCGGTCACGAGCAGGAACTGGTCCTGCTCCATTGCGCCTGCCTGCAGTTGCTTGAGAGTTTCCTCTGCCTCAGCCAGTTTTCCCTGCGCGATGCGGGCGCGAGCCAGAGTTCTCAGAGCGGCCTCGGTAAGGTCTGGCTGGAGGGTTCCGCTGGTGATGGCCGTGACAAGCTGAGTTTCCGCTCCACTGAAATCGCTCTGTTCGAAGCACTTCAGACCGGACTCATACGCAGATTCCGTCGCGGCCACATCGTCCTGCGAGGCTGAGTCGCCACTGCAGCCAGCGAAGCAGAATGGCAGACCGCCTATCAGGGACAGGATCAGTAATGAGCGGGTGTCAGGGGCCATGGAGGAGTTCCAGCGTATCGATGATGTGCAGGAAAAAAGGCCGCACCCCTGAGAGTGCGGCAATGTGGTTGGGCGTTTGGAGACGACGCAGGGCAGTTTGCTGACCGAGTGTCATTCGAAACTCGGTCGCGCGAGTTGCGGTCAGGTTCCAGGCGGAGTTCCCGTTACCAAACTTACCAGTCACCAATCGATTCGCCGGTTGCGCGGGTTCCCACGCTTCTCCAGACGCCGAGGTCGATGCTGTCGCTGGCAAAGCGAACGCTGCCGTCAGCCAGCATCACGTTGGCACCTCCGGTATGCATACTGCGTGCAGAGATGATTGCATGTTCACCGGGAGTGTCTGAAATGGCGCTCCAGTTTCCACAGTCTGAACCACGCCAGTTAGGTGTGGCCACATGGTTGTACATGGTGCCGGAGTAGGCAGCGAACGGCCAGCCATTGGAGTAGTCACTTCCTGCTGCCCATCTGCCAAAAGTTGTGAAGTTGAAACTGCTGGCAACTTTCGGAGCATTCAAACAGTCGTTGTACATGGTGTCAGGCGGCAGCATCACGTTTTGTCTGTTGGGCGAAGTGATGATGTCTGCCGGTGTTGGAGGCGTCGATGCGGCGGCCCGTGCTGAGCCTTTCGTGCGTTCAGCAAACATTGCGGTGTTCGACAGCCCGTCGGTGAAATCGCGATCTCCGAGTGCGGCTCCTGCAGTAAAGGCCCCATTGCCGCCACAGGGAAATGTCTGCGAGCCGACCGTCACGGAGCCGCTCCAGTTGTTCTGTGCGGTTGTGTTTGTGGCACCTGCATAGGGTGTGCTTCCACCGAAGTTATACACGTAGTTGTTCTCGGTGATGATCACGCCTGTGTTGGCATCGGAGGGGCACAGGAACAAGCCGGCAGCTTGTGCGTAAGCCGCGTAGTTGGGGTTGGAAGGAACACCGGACGTGGTCATGCGTGTGGAGTTGGGCCCGGCGAAGTTGATGAGGTTGTAGATGTTTGCCTGCTCCATGAAGGGCAGGATGAAGATGTGGACGGATCGGTTTCCGGTCCAGACGTTCGCAGCATTGCTGCTGTAGCTGGTGTAGCTGACCTGCACATTACCCGCCACGGTCAGATCCGGCAGGAGTCGTCCCGGTGGAAACCTGTTGTGGGTGGAAAGGTAGTTGTGGAGACCCAGCCCGATTTGCTTCAGATTGTTCCTGCATTGAGTTCGTCGGGCGGCCTCACGGGCCTGTTGCACGGCAGGCAACAGCAAAGACACAAGGATGGCGATGATTGCGATGACCACCAGCAATTCGATCAGGGTGAATCCACGCTGAGAGCGACGCATAACGAATAGCTCCTGAAATCCAATGACTGATACGGGCGGGACGGGGCGAAGCTCGCCGCGTCTCCAGACCCACTTTAGACTGACGGTGGCAATCTTCATTCCTGAGGTGCAGTTGGAACTGGCGGGACAGGACAGACTGGACTGATCGTTGGACGCAGGAGCTTGTGAATCCTCGTCTCTTCCCATTGACAAGAATCCGCGGCCGCATCACGGATTCGTTCAGAAGGATGGATCCAGTTTGTGGGAAAAACAGGCACGTTGTGATGGAGGACTTCTGAAAGGGCTGGCAGCACCGTGTCCTGACCGGAAATCAAAAACAGATTCGGTCATCCGGAACACTTTCCCCAATCCCTCAGCTTTATTAAGCTTCGCAGACTGCGATGCTTCGCCGGAGTGCCTCGATGCCTTGCCGTGTCAGCGACAAGGCCTTGTGGCTGCCGTGTGTTGGCAACTGGAGGCGACAGTTTGCAGGGTTAAAACGTGGCGGCTTTCGTTAAGTGTTGCGTATTTGCAAGTCAGAAGTTTTTCAAAGCCGCGTCAGGCCGTGAGTTTTGAGTGACGGCAGAATCAGGCGCACCGCCTGGGTGGGATTCGGACAGAGTAAGAAAGTAGTCTGGTCTGTTATTGGGACAAATTGAGCAAGTCAGCAGCGTTTAGACGCTGTTGGTCACTGTCGAGGGCGGGAATCTTCGTTGGTGAATTGCTGAGAGTTTGTTCGGAAGGGATTCTGTTGCATGGCGTTTCATCCGCAGCGATTTATCCATGCGGCCAACATACGGCTGGATGTGCCTGTCAGTGTTCAGACAACTGAAGGCCCGGGCGATCAGTTGCGCATGGAATTCGAAGACGCGACACTGCAGGCCTTTGACGAAGTGATCGAGAACTGTCTGCGTCACGACGTGGACTTCCTGTTGTTGACCGGCAACGTCTTTATCGAAGCGGATCGCAGTTTGCGGGCGCGGTTAGCCATCCTGAAAGGCTTTCAGCGTCTGTGTGAACGCGAGATTCAGGTGTTTGTGGTTCCGGGGGATATGGATCCGGCAGAAGCGTGGCGTGCGATCCCGGAGATGCCCGACAATGTCTCTGTTTGCTACAGCTCCAACCCCGAGCCCGAAGAGTTGGTTGTGGATGACCAGCCGGTGACCATGGTGTCATCGTCGATGTGGCTGGGCAATGTCGATGATTTTGGCATTCAGGTCATTGCTCGCGGTGGAGAATCAGTCCAGCCGTTTCGGATCGGCGTTATCTCACGGGCTCGCTTTGAAGAGTCTCGCAGGATTGCGGCAGTGTCTGCTGCGGCGGGTGACCATGTGCTTGGCGCGGTGGCCTTGAATCCTGCTGCGGCGGAAATGGTGAGTCCCGCGCAGCAGTCAGCGTCCGAACAGGAAGAGACCGGGGTCACTGTCTGGAGGTCTCTGGAAACGGATGGTCGTTCTCGCCCGGCGCGGGCGGATGATGCCCGAGCAGTGCAGCGAGGCGGGGCTGGACAGTCGGGCGCAGGTTCTGAGGAGTCGCCTGATTCTGAGTTTCTGCGTTATGCGGATGAGATGCTTCGCGAAGCGCAGCTGCATTTTCTGGCATTGACCGGCGAGCTGTCTCCGTCGACGTCATGGCGGGAGTCCGGTGTTGTGCATTCCCCCGGGACAACTCAACCCCGCAGCCGCATGGAATCCGTGAGTGGAACTTGTTCGCTGGTGCAGGTGGCCGAAGATGGCACCGTGAAGATCACTTCGCTCGACACCAGTTGTGTTGACTGGAAGCATCTTGAAATTCGGGTGTCTGCGGGCACGGATCTTTCCACGTTGCTGCAGCAGATGAAAACGCGGCTGCTGGAGATTCGTTCCGGGGCCTCCGATCGTATCTGGTCTGTTCAATGGATTCTGCGAGGTTCATTACCGCTGTTGCATTCGCTGCTTGAAAGCGATCTGGACACCGCGCTCGGGGTTGAGCTGGATGAAGTGATGTCGTCGGTTCGCAGCATTCGCCTGCTGCATGATGTTCAGACGCTTCCCGACCCCTGGCCAGTTTCACATCCCACTGCGACGCTGGCGGACCAGTATCAGCAGTTGCTGACACGACCGGCGATGTTGCGGGACACCGAGCTGCAGCGATTGATCGATAGCGATGGAACGTTGTCAAGCGGATGGAAGCAGCGATTGACGTCTGTATTACCGTCTCTTGATCCGGAACGAATTCTGGCCAGATTGCGTGAGGATGGCGCTTCCTGGTTCGAACCTTCTTTCAGCAGTGATGTGGTTGAGGCTGAGCAGGAGGTGCCTGAGTATTCCGGCGAGGAGGATCGTTTCGAAGAGTCTGATCCGGAAGACGTCGAAGATGCGGCTGCAACCGCGACGGGGGAAGTCGTCGCGGACATGTACGAAGATGCTGAGGATGACAACGAAGGGGAGCTTCGTTGAACAGAACAAAGACGGCACGCATCGAAAACCTGTTCGGGAACCATTGGGTGATCCCGGTGCGGTGGATCATGGGACGAGAGACAAGTCAGACCACCGTGACGATTCAGAGTGATATGGAACAGAGGGCTGCGGCATGAGGCTGACGGAAATTGATATCGATCGTTTTCGTATCTGGCGCAGTCTGTTGCTCAGGCTGGATCCACGAGGACTAAACGTCATCTACGGACCGAATGAGGCGGGTAAGACGACTCTGATGCGGTTCATTCGGTCGACGCTGTATGGCTATGAACCGCTGGAATCGGAGCCGGCATGGCACCGTCCGGACGCCACACAGCCGTGGCGCGGGGCGATTCGCTGCGAACATGGTGGTCGTACGTGGCGGATCTTTCGTCGGGCCGAACTGAGTCAGCGTGGCAAGCTGCGATTATCCGGGGGGCCCGAGGGCCTGGACCGGGATCAGGCCATGCAGGCGATACTGTCGGACACTTCGGAGGAGGTGTATTCCGACGTGTTTGCCGTGGGTGTGCGTGAGCTGCAGCAGCTGTCGACGCTCGGCACTGGTCAGGTGGCTCAGTACATTTATGGCCTGTCACTGGGGCCACAGGGGCGTCAGATACTTGCAGCGCTGGCTGCGGTGCGCGGTCGCCGTGCCGAGATGTTCGGTGAGGATCAGAAAACCGGCCGTCTCCCGGAGCTGTTTGATCGATACGCTGGATTATCAACGGCTCGGAAGAGTGCCGGCGCGGCCCGTGATCAGCACACAAAGCTCACTCGTCGTCGCAATGAACTCACCGGCCTGATTGAAGAGTTGCAGCATCGCGAATCCAGTCTGCGCAATGAGCTCAAAGGCCTGAGATTTCTGCAGAACTGCCACAAACCGTGGAAGCGGACTCAGGAACTGAAGGAAGAGCTGGCGAAGCTGCCGACAGTGCTGGGTGATCCCGCCGAGTCCCTCAAACAGTTTGCTGCTGCTGAGAAGGATCTGCAGGACGCGAATTCCCGCAGGGATCGCCTGAACGAACAGGCCGCTCAGTTGAAGACGCAGGCCGAACGGCTGCAGACCGACCAGTCCTTCGAAAAAGAGCGTTACGCCATTCAGAGTCTTGTGGATCAGTCCAGCTGGCTGCGTCAGATTGATCAGCAGATCCGAACGGCGGAGGATCGTTCCAGCGAACTTCGACGAGAGCTCACTCATCAACTGGGACAACTGGGCGAAGGCTGGACGGTTGAGCGACTGGGGGCTGTGGACACATCGCCCGCGGCTCACAACCGGCTTCTCGAAATGGCTCGACGCTATCAGGACGCCTTGCAGCAACGTGGCAAGCTGCGTCGCTGGACCAGGAGTATGACGCGTCGCAGTGGCCGCGAGCTGCTGGAATTGAATACGCAGCTGGACGAACTGGGCATGCCGGTCGATGAAGCGATCGATCAGGAACAGGCCCGTCTGAAAGAGCTGGAAAACCTGGGGCGTCTGCGGCTGCAGGAAGAGCAGCTGGCGTTGAAGATCCAGACCGTTCGCAGAGTTCTGGATCGAGTTGACGTGGAAGACACGATCCCGGAATGGGTTGACAAGACCATTTCCCTGATGGGATGGGTTGGTGCGGCACTGTGTTTGTTCGGGGTCGCCACGTTTTCGATTGGCGGAGAACCTCAGCGTGCCCTGGGCGGGGCCCTTGCGGCGGCGGCTTTTGGTTTTGCCGGGATTATGTGGTGGGCCGTAAGAAATGGTTTGCGGAATCATTTTGATGCCACCACGGGGCTGAGACTGGACGATATCGCAGACGAAGCGCGGCAGGCCGATCGTCAATTGCGTCAGCTGCAGGAACGTATTCAGCGGATGGCGGTCGTGGATCGGCATCATCGAAGCGGGCAGGCTGAGCACGAGTGGAAATCCTCCACGGCGGAAATGGTGGACCGGATCGGCGATTGTTCGCAGCGGATCGCGGATTTGGAAGTTCTGCAGCGACGTCAATTCCGAGCGGCTGCTCGCAGAATGCGACTGCGTTTGCTGCGGGACCGCTTTCGGGCAGCGCAGGCGGAGCTGAATGGCATTCGGCAGGAATGGTGTCGCCTGCTGCAGTCCATCGGGATGCAGGAAACATTGCAGATCGAGCAGGCCTTTGAGTGGTGGCGTCGCATTCAGGACGTACGCGAACTCGCCACTCAATGGCGCAATTCGGCTCCTGAGGTGGAGGGCCTGCGCCGCATGTTTGAAGCCATGCGAGTGCGGGTGGAGCAGGTTGGAAGTCGCCTTGCAAATCCCGGGAAAACGGATTTCACCCGACCTCTGGAAGTCCTGTCTGCGTGGCAGTTGCAGCTGAAGACTCATGATCGGGATCGGGCTGAGCGTGAGCGATTGCTGACAGAATCAGAGACGAAATCACGCGATGCTGTTCATGCCCAGCATCAGGCCGAAGCGGCTGAACTGCGACGCGGTGCGATTCTGTCCAGAACGGCAGCCTCCGGGCGTGAAGACTTGCAGAAGCAGCAGGAAACGGTCACTCGCCGTGCCCAGATGGAAACGCAGCTCCGTAAAGCGGGCGAAGAGCTTCTGGAGTTGTCACTCAGTGAATCGGAGTTGGCGTTTACGGAAGACGAGTTGCAGAAGTTTCAACCTCAGGTGGCTCGTGAGACCATCGAGCTCCGCACGAGTGAACTCAAGGACGTCGAACAGAAGCTGCGACGCCATCATGAGGAGCTTGGAAGTCTGAAGCAGGAGCTGCGGTTGCTGGAGACGCGGCGAGACTCCCACGTGGAGTTCTTCCAGAAAGCCCACCTGGCTTCGGATATCTATCGAACAGTCGAGGAATGGCTGGCGTTGCAGCTTGAGCTGGATGCCGTGATGCAGATTCGGCGGCGATTCGAGCAGGAGAATATCTCCGGAACGCTCGTGTCGGCTTCATCCTACATGCATCGGATGACGGCCGGGCGATATCATCGCATCTGGGCGCCACTCGGCGAAGATTTTCTCTGCATTGACGATGAGTTCGGCCAGACATTTCGAGTTGAGCAGTTGAGCGGGGGAACTCGCGAGCAATTGTTCCTTGCGATTCGTTTTGCGTTGGTCCGAGAGTTTGCACGTCGTGGAATTGAGCTGCCGCTGGTGATGGATGACCTGTTTGTGAACTTTGACCAGGAACGCACGGAAGCCGCGGCGGACTGTTTGATTGAGGTGGCAAAGGAGGGACAGCAGGTCCTGTTCTTCACCTGTCATGAGCACATTGCCCGACTCTTCCAGCGTAAGCAGGTCGAACCATTGTGGTTACCCGGGCATAAGGTGGCCTTTGATACGATGAAGCCCGAGCCTGAAGAGCATGCGGGATCTGAGGGGGGACACGAGTTTGTCGCGGATTCTGACGAGCTGCTTGACGAGCCCAGCTCAAAGTCCGGAGGTGGTTGAAGGCGGCGAGCGAATTTTGCGGAGCTTATCCCGATGGGTGGGCCACTGCTTCCCTGTTTCTGTTGACCGATCCCGGTTGATGTGACGGGCGTGTGTCGCTGCGGATGCATGCCTGGGTGACAGAAACGGTGTGCCTTGCTGGAGCTCGGGCTGTCGTCAGGTTGCAGATGTTGTCGGAATGCGTGTTC
>JALQWE010000921.1 GCA_023258825.1 Planctomycetaceae bacterium
TGAAGAACAAAGGCCCCGCAGAACGTGCGGCCGAGTTAATTCGAGGAACAAAACTGGCCGACGTAGCCTTCCGTAAGGAACTCGCCGCTGGTGGCTTGCAGGCCATCGAAAAATCGGAAGATCCGTTGATCCAGCTGGCACGCATCATCAACCCGGAAGCACGTCGCATCCGCGCCATTTCCGAAGAACTTGATGAACAGGATCGACAGGCCTATGCCAGCGTCGCCGAAGCTCGTTTCGCAGTCCTTGGAACCTCTGTGTATCCCGATGCCACATTCACACTCCGTCTGGCATTCGGCCCGGTCATTGGTTACGAGCAGGATGGAGCACAGATACCGGCATGGACGACCCTGGGCGGTGCCTTTGAACACGAAAAACAGCATGTGGGTCAAACCGACTACACGCTGCCCAAATCATGGAAAGCTGCCCAGTCACGACTGAATGGATCGACTCCGTTCAACTTCGTTTCCACAGCTGACATCATTGGTGGCAACTCAGGCAGCCCTGTGGTCAACCGCAACGGTGAACTTGTCGGACTGATTTTTGATGGCAACATCCAGTCATTGTCCGGGAACTACGTTTACACGGAAAAACAGTCCCGATCCGTGTCTGTTCACTCCAGTGCATTGCGGGAAGCCCTGCAGGTCGTCTACGGAGCTGACCAACTGGTACAAGAACTGGGCCGGTAAAATGGTCACCCCACCCCCTTTTCCCCATCGGGGAGAAGGGGTGTTGGTGGAATAGCGAGCCTCATGGGTTCGCACCTGTGCCGAGGGCATATCATCCCGTCGGGACTCAAACGCAACGGCGAGTGTTGACGGCTCAGCGAATCGGACTCACCTGTTTATACCTGATGCTGCCAGCCCCCGGCTGCAAGGGGGGTAATGTCACCGGATGTGGTCCTGATCCGCAACCCGGGCTCCCCATGGACCCGGCCGACACAGTGAAATTGCAAGGGGAACGGAGCCTCAGCAAGGGTCGTCGCCTCGTGCTCCGGAACGGCAAACAGAAGTTCAAAGTCTTCCCCGTCACTCAATGCAGCCGTCAGTCGAGCTTCAACAGTCAAGTGTCCCGGAACATCCTCATGGATCGGGATTGCAGCAGCCTCCAGCAACGCCCCAGTGCCGCTGGCCCGCATCATTCGTGACAGGTCCATGGACAGCCCGTCCGAAATATCCATCATGGCCGTAAGCTTCGTGTGACTCACCAGCCATTCCGCCGCATCGAATCGCGGTGAAAACAGCAGATGCCGCTTCTGATGCAGACTGCCACCCAACGGACCAGAAACATACAGCAGATCACCCGGCTGAGCTCCGGAGCGCAGCGGGATCGTGTCCGACATTGGAGCACCCAACAGGCAGACATTGACAGCAAACGGCCCGTCCCATGAATTGGTGTCGCCACCGGCCAGAGAAAAACTGTACTGGCTGGTCAGCTCCTCAAATCCATCGTACAGGCGGTCGAGGAAGTTTGTCGGCAGTCTCGAACGATCGGCAGGCACCGCAAGCGACACAAAGGCAGCCGTCGGACGAGCGGCCATGGCCGCCAGGTCACTGAGATTCACGGCCATGGCCTTACGCCCGGCGAGTCGCGGATCAATTTCAGAAAGACGGAAATGCGTTCCATCCAGCAGCATATCGGTCACCACAATCATCGGCTGGTGGCCGTT
>JALQWE010000922.1 GCA_023258825.1 Planctomycetaceae bacterium
AACTGGATTTGTTTGAAAAGACGCTGGAGCATCGTGGTGGTCGGGACTGGTGGTCGTTTCAGCCCCTGCGTGAGGTTGAGCCGCCGGATTCCGAGCCCGGTGCTGCTCAGCTGCATCCCATCGACGCCTTTGTCCGGGAGAAGCAGCGGGAGCTGGGATTCACTGCAGCTCCTGAGGCAGCTCCGAACGTGCTGATTCGCCGATTGTGGTGGGATCTGACCGGCTTGCCCCCCGGCGCGATTCCGCTTTCGTCAGCAGTCACGACTGGAGCGGAGAAGATTGAGGCTGGGGACTACGAGCGGTTGCTGGAGGAACTGCTGACGTCACCTCAGCATGCGGAGCGCTGGGCACGGCACTGGCTGGACGTGGTGCGTTACGCCGACACCAGTGGGTACGAGCGGGATCAGGAAAAGCCTTTTGCGTGGAAATACAGGGATTGGGTGGTCAATGCCATTCAGGCCGACATGCCGTGGGATGAATTCATTCGCCAGCAACTGGCCGGAGATGAGATCCCGAACCGGACGGAGCAGAGCGTGATTGCCACGGGATTTCTGCGGCTGGGCACCTGGAATGATGAACCGAACGATCCGGCCGACTACACGTACGAGCGTCTGGAAGACCTGGTGCATGTGACTTCGACAGCCTTTCTGGGGCTGACAACAAAATGTGCGCGGTGTCATGATCACAAGTTTGACCCGATTCCGCAGACGGATTACTACCGCATGGCGGCGGCCTTCTGGCCTGGTCCGATTCAGCCGCGCAGCAGTGAGTACCTTGGCGGGCCGACGGCCGGGGAGTTGGGGTTTAAGGACGTGCTGGGATGGACGGATCTGACGGTGTCACCTGCACCTCTGCATGCGCTGCGCAATGGGGAACGAGATCAGCCTCTGCAGCCTGTGTCGGCTGGCAGCCTGACCTGCATTCCGGGTCTCACACAGGAGTTTTCGATTGGCAGGAGTCACGTCGGCACCACGGGCCTGCGACTGCAGTTGGCCAACTGGATTGCCAGTCGCGACAATCCGCTGACGGCGCGGGTGGTGGTCAATCGCCTGTGGATGCATCATTTCGGCGAAGGCCTTGTCCGCAGTACGAATAACTTCGGATTCACGGGAGATCAGCCAACGCATCCGGAGCTGCTGGACTGGCTGGCTGCCGAACTGATTCGCAGTGGCTGGAGTCTGCGGCACATTCATCGGCTGATTCTGACCTCAGCCACCTGGAAGCAGTCGTCCAGTCATCCGCGGGAATTGGAATACCAGCAACGGGATGCTGCCAATCGGAATCTGTGGAAGGCGTTTCGGCGGCGTCTGGATGCAGAATCGCTGCGGGATGCATTCCTGTCGTCTTCAGGGGAACTTGATCTTCGCATGGGCGGTCCGGGGTTTGTGGCCAGTGTCAGCCCGGAGGCCCTGGAGGGCCTGTCGAAAAAGGGATCGGCCTGGACGGCCTCAAGCCAGGAAGAGCAGATGCGGCGGAGTCTGTACATGTTTTCGCAGCGGAGTCTGCTGACGCCGATGATGACCACCTTTGATTTCTGCGACACGACTCTGCCGTGCGGTCGTCGGGACACCACGATTGTGGCTCCTCAGGCACTGACTCTGATGAACAATGATTTCGCACATGCTCGCAGTGAGACTTTGGCGAGGCGGATTGTGGCGACACC
>JALQWE010000923.1 GCA_023258825.1 Planctomycetaceae bacterium
CGCCATCATCGCCACCAAACCCTGACCCCAGTTCCTCGCTCCTCGTTCCTACTCCCTACCCCATATTCCCCATTCCCTCAACTCAAAATGTCCCGCACAACCGTGCCATGAACATCCGTCAGCCGAAACTGACGCCCCTGAAATCGATACGTCAGCTTCTCATGATCAATCCCCAGCTGATGCAGCAACGTGGCCTGCAGGTCATGCACATGCACCCGGTTCTCCACCGCATTGATCCCAAGATCGTCCGATGCTCCGTAATTCAGACCCGGACGAATCCCGCCGCCAGCCATCCAGATCGTAAACGCATACGGATGATGATCCCGGCCCCACCGAACCCGATTATTGATGTCCCCCTGAATAAACGGCGTTCGACCAAATTCACCGCCCCAGATCACCAGCGTGTCCTCCAGTAATCCCCGCTGCTCGAGGTCCCGCACCAGCGCCGCACTGGACTGATCCGTATCCCGACACTGATTGTACAGCTCTGTCGTCAGCGAATTGTGCTGATCCCACCCGGCGTGCATCAGCTGCACAAATCGAGTCCCCCGTTCCACCAGCCGACGCGCCAGCAGACAGTTGTGAGCAAACGTCCCCGGCTCCTGGACACCCGGGCCGTACATGTCCAGTGTTTCCTGAGTCTCCCCGGACAGGTCCGTCAACTCCGGCACGCTCGCCTGCATCCGGAACGCCATCTCATACTGGGAAATTCGAGTCGCAATTTCCGGGTCACCGTAACGCTGCAGATTCAATTCATTCACCCGGGCAATGTCATCCAGCCAGCCACGTTTCATCACACGCGACAAACCCTCCGGATTGGACATGTACAACACAGGATCACCCGTGCCACGAAATTTCACGCCCTGGTATTTCGAAGGCAGAAATCCACTGCCCCAGTAAAAGTCATAGAAAATCTGACCACAACTGGTGTCTTTGGTCGTCGATGTCATCACCACAAACGCCGGCAGACTTTCCGTCTCGGAACCCAGCCCGTACGTCATCCACGCCCCCAGCGTCGGACGCCCCGGCAACTCCGAACCACTCAGCAAAAACTGAATCGCCGGAGCGTGATTCACCGCCTCTGTATGCATACTCCGCACAAAACATAACCGATCCGCGATCGCTGCCGTGTGCGGCAGAAAATCACTCACCCACGCCCCCGATTCCCCCCGCTGACGAAATGGCTCCACATTCCCCAGCATCAGCTTGCCGTCCGCCTGACCCGTCATCGTGCTGAATCGCTTGCCATCAGCATAACCCGATGGCAACGGCTGACCATGCAACTCACGCAGACGCGGCTTGTAGTCAAACAGGTCCACATGAGTCGGCGCGCCGTTCTGAAACAACCAGATGATCCGCTTCGCGCGAGGTGCAAATCCGGGGAATCCCGGAACCCCGCTCTCCCCACCCGAAACAGTTCCCATCCCCGACGGATTCAACAACGATGCCAGCGCAGGCAGGCCCAGTCCCGCTGTCGCACCCCGAAAAAATTCGCGTCGAACCATTTGCTGGCGACTCTGATGCAGCGGATTCACGGTTCACCCCCCCTACCAATCCAATCAAACAACCACCAACCACCAACCACCAACCACCAACCACCAACTGAAAACTGAAAACTGAAAACTAACCACTAACCTCACTGTTTCGTCAATGCCTCATCCA
>JALQWE010000924.1 GCA_023258825.1 Planctomycetaceae bacterium
TGCGCTACTCGGACGCTGGGTGGAAGGTCGAGGATCAGTTAAATGCTGAGGAAGCATCAGCCAGCCTGGAAGGTGTGGTCGCGATGAATCTGGACGGGGTGGCTGGTGATGAAATCGTGCTGGTGGATACGGGTGTTCGGAAGCTGCGGATTCTGCGAAGTGAACAGAACGTTTATCGCCCGTGGAAGGAAGTGGAGCTGGGCTCTGTACAGTGTTCTTCCACGATGGTCGCGGATCTGAACGGAGACGCGCGGGAGGATCTGTTGTTGATGGGGGCCCAACAGTTTGCGGTGTTGTACTGCGGTCGATCTGACGTGACGCTGAAAGAACTGGCCTCCTTCGAATCGACTCGTGAAAAAGCCTTTCCGGTGGACGTCACGGTGGGGGACGTGAATGGGGACGGCGAAGTGGACCTCACGATGATTGACACGAGTATTGATGGTCTTGCGATTCTGAAGCCGAACCTGAAGAGTGGCATCCGGGAAGTGACACATTTTCGGGTGTTTGAAGAGAAGCGGTTGGTGTCTGCGGCAGCGGAGCGTGGAGTGCAGCCTCGAGAATCGCTGGTCGTGGATGTCACGGGCGATGGGCGGGCGGACTTACTGCTGTTGTGTCATGATCGTCTGCTGTTGTATCCGCAGGATACCGGGGAGAATCAGGGCCGACCGGTGGAGAGTTCGGCGAGTGAACAGGTTGGTGCACCGGGAGATGCTGGCCGCTGAGTGGGGGTGAACTGCGAAGCCGGGTGTGAATCGGCGCGTGGTTGGTGCTCACGAGTGGAACGCCGGGACTGGCCGGGAATGGGAGAGCCGAGTGATTGAGCGCGGTGCGGGTAGGGAGACCGGCGGATGACGGCGCGCGAGTGGGAACTGGACGCGGAAGAGCCCGGGGCTGAGCGGATGTTTGTGTGCCCGGGGCAGACGACCGCGATTTCGCGGGCGCTGCACCTGGCGAGGTTGGGGGAATCGTGGTCCGGGTGTGACGAATGTGAATGGCGTCACCACACAGAAGGACTCTCAGAACGATCGGTCTCCGAGGTTGTACGGATTCGTCAGCGGCGTGTGGACGGGATTCAGCGGACGGAATTCGGGGTGCGTGGTCAGTGGTTGAATGCGCTGGACCGCCGCAGTGCATCGGAGCTGGTGCGGATTTTCTGTCTGTGTCTGTTGAACGCGAGGGCTGTGCCGGAAACAGTCAGCGGACTGGCTCCGGGTGAGCCGGGTATTTCGCGGGCGGTGCTGCGTCCTGTGATTACGGGGTATGACGGACGAGCATTTTCTCCGGATCTGTACGCGGGGATTACGGCTGCGGTCACGGAGATGGGGTTTGGGATTCTGGACATGGGCCGGACGACGATGGCAGCGCTTCAGGAAGCCATACGTTCGTCACCGGAGATGCTGGGTGGGATCCTGATTACGGGTGCAGGTTATCCGGCGGCGTGGACGGGGCTGGACGTACTGGACTCACGGGGTGAAGCGGTTCCGGTGGTCTGGAAGGATTTTGGTGTGCGACTGCAGCAGGTCGTGGACGAGCGCATGCCTGTGGTGCCGTTGGCGACTGAGGGGAATGTGGAAGACCGCGGCTGGCAGCGGATTATGCGGCAGATACGGGGGAATGAGCTGGACGCGACGAACGAGTCGTCCACGGGACCCGCG
>JALQWE010000925.1 GCA_023258825.1 Planctomycetaceae bacterium
CCTTGATGGAATCTCAACGCCACTCCAATCACGCTTGCACGTGATTGAAGTCCCGGCATTGACTGCGGACCAAGCTCGCCACGTCGCCATGCGGCAGTACACCCAGCTCATTGAGTCACTCCAGTTGCCGTGTAGGCCTCAAAGCTGAGACGATCCCCATCGACGTGGATGATCTGATACAGCTGTGTGTTCTCGGCCTGCCGCGGCATGAATGGGTGCCGCTGGAGCGTGTACATTTTCGGGCCGCTGACGGAGACCACGTAAACAGTCCCGGAGAAAGTATCCTTCACGTTAACACCGGATGCGAAATTGGCTGATCCAACCGGCGTTTCCAGTCCTGTGCGACCATAAGTGTGATCGTGTCCCTGGAGCACGAGGTCGACACGATGGCGATCGAGGACGGGTTTCCAGATTGCGCGAAGTTGAGCGTTATCGCGATCCTTTCCGGTGGAAAAAAGTGGGTGATGGAACGTGCAGATCACCCATTTTTCCTCGTTTTCCGACAGGACACCGTCCAGCCACTCGGCCTGCTCCTGATGTTTTTCATTGCTGTTCAGGGCGATGATGCGTACGCCTTGATAGACAAGTGTAAAGCAGGACTCTTCCAGCCCTGCCGGCCCGTTTTCGGGCAGTGTGAAGGAGGGCCGCCAGTGGTGTGAAAGTCGACGGATCGTTTCGTCGACTTTGGCCTGCTCGTGATTTCCGGGAACCGGAATGCTGGGTACCATGGCATTCATCCACGCCCCCGCTCCAAACCATTCGCCCCATTGCTGATCTGCTTCAGCATTGTTGATCAGATCACCTGCGTGGATCATGAAGGCGGCTTTGGGAGCGTCGGTCCATGCGGCGCGCAGTACTCGGGACCACTTTGAACGGATATCATTCTGAGCGTCACCGAAGTACATAAAGGAGAACGCTTTTGGCTGCTGCGATGCGGTTCGGAACTGAAACCACTCGCTCCAGTTTGCGCCATCTCCTACCCGGTATGCATAAAGGGTATCGGGAGACAGTCCGTCAAACGTAGCTGAGTGGAAGTGTGCTTCGCTGAGATCTGTGGTGAGGCGTTCTGTGAGTGCCGTAATTCTTCGTGCCGAGGATTCAAAGTCCGGACCGGCATCGGCAGTGACGATCTCTGCGACACCCGAGCCTGAGCTGGTTGCTGTTCGCCATGTGACTGACTGGGTCGTGGCGGGATCCTCATTCCATGTCAGGATAATTCGGTCCGGGACGGGAGATGGTTGATACTGTGTGGCAGGGGCTAATTTGGCCGTCGTTGTTGTATCCTGAGCGTGCGTGGCGTGTGTCTGAACAAAGAACAGTCCGGCAAAAATTGGCACAGTTCTCAGGTGCCTTGAGCGTGTGACGTTGCGAATTGGCAGCATGTGTTGATTTCTTTCATCATGGGAAAACAGAAATGCACTTGGATTCTGATTGACACACGGAAACACAGTGACCTCAGGGCCGTTGATTCAGAGTTGAACCGCTGGAGTTTCGGGGATTGAAATGCTTTGCAGCTGCAGGAGGTCCGTCGACGATGCGACTCGGGATTCCGTGGTAAGAATCCAGGAGTCGTCCGCCGGGTTGTGACTGTCTGCGAGGTTTGCTGCGGGGTCGATGAGTAGTCGTGGTGGTCTACCATTCAGTGATGCA
>JALQWE010000926.1 GCA_023258825.1 Planctomycetaceae bacterium
TCGACGTCTCGCCCGCGCCCGCTGACAACGGCTACTGGATCGTCAGCACTGAGTCTTCGCCGCAGTCCTTCGATGAGACCCTGCCTCGCTTCTGCGCCCAGGTGACTCGCTACGAAGATGGCAGCGGACTCCGTAAGTCTTCCCTGCAGCAACTCACCAGCAGCCTGCATCCAGACGTGCCCATCTGCATCATGGTTCATGGCAGCCTCGTCGACTCTCCCAGCGTCCTGCCAGAATCCCAGCGAACCTGGAAATGGCTGCGGCACGGTGCCAACGGTCGTCCGTTTCACATGATCTACTTCCGCTGGCCCAGCTATCGAATTCTCTCACCGCTCGTCAACATCGACTTCGCCGTCCTCGGGCGCCGCGCCAGCCGAAATGGCTTCTACCTGGCCGGTCTGATCCAGTCACTGCCCTCAGAATCCCCCGTGGCGCTGCTCGGCCACAGTCATGGAACACGAGTCATCTCGTCCGCTCTGCATCTGATGGCCGGCGGGTCGGTGGAAGACATCGCGTGCCAGCAACTCCATTCCCAGCACCCACGCATCCGAGCCGTGTTCACAGCCTCTGCCATCGACCACGACTGGCTGAATCCCGGAGAACGCTTCGGCCGCGCACTGTGTACGACCGAGTGCCTGCTGAACCTGAAAAACGCCCATGATCCGGCGCTACTGATCTACCCGCTGCGAAGAATTGCGTCCCGTCGCGCTCTCGGGAACACCGGTTTCACGGCCGCTGATCGCAAGGCACTTGGCAGCTTCAACAGCAAGGTTCGCGATATCGATGTGTCCGATGTCATCGGGTGCCGACACATCTGGCCCGCCTATACCAATCAGCCGCGGCTGGTCCACCAGGCGTCCCCGTGGCTCTTTCCCACGACCACGACGCCATAAACAAGGCGATCCCCGCCGATCTGATTTGCACCAACATCAGCAGGGTTTCGTCATACCGCCAACGCACGTTCTTCACGCCGAGCAGTCCAGCACGCACAACTGAGTGCTCGCACGCAAGTGAAACCGGCTGCAGCAAGCTCAGCCCGCGACGTGGACAGTTCGTCCTGAAGTGCCCCCGCCTCAGAAAGCCATCTCAGGCCGTAGGACCGCTCGGTGCAGCCTGGCGATCCGCCAGAGTCCCGGAGGGATGCTGCTGCCAGTCAATTCGCGGCGCATCCGCCCAGAGCTGCTCGAGGTTGTACAGCGACCGGCCTTCCGGGGTGAACACGTGCAGCACCACGTCGCCGTAGTCCACCAGAATCCAGTTGCCCTCGGTCCGGTAACCCTCAATGCTGATCCGTCGGTTGCCGTCTTCATGCTTCAGCTTGCGATTCACTTCATCCGCAATCGCATGCATCTGACGCTGGCTGGTCCCCGTCGCGATCACGAAGAAGTCCACAATCGACGTGATATGAGTCAGGTCGAGCACCACAATGTTCTGACCACGTAACTGGTCCGCAATATGGGCCGCCGTCACAGCATTCGCCAGACTGCTTTCATACAGCGCTGGCGTCCGAGGAGCCGCGGATGACAGTCCGGCCGAAAGTGCAGCAAGCGTTTCGCCCGTTCGCGATGTCGTATTCATTGGGAAGAGTCACACAGATCTGAGGAAACATGGGAAACGCGGTAGTCTACGCACTCCCGTCGCCAGAAAC
>JALQWE010000927.1 GCA_023258825.1 Planctomycetaceae bacterium
TAACGCGTGGGCCGGATTGCCGGCACCGGATGCGGCCGGCGGAGTGCCGCGGGCGCTGGCGGAATTCTGTGAGCTCATCGAGGACTATCGTCGGGAGCTGACGGCGCCGGAAGGGGAACTGATTCGAGCGAATGCGGGGAACTGGCCGATTCAGCATCTGGATTTTCGAGCGAAGACAGCGGCCGCGCGAGACACTTTCGAGCGGACTCATTTTCGCCCGGCGGGACTGTTGCGCACGGGGGCCATTCCGGCGGCACCGGCGGAGCGAACGGACGAGGGCTGGAAAATCTCGGTCCGTGTGGAATCCGCCTTCGGTGCGGCCCCGGGACGGGTGGTGCTGAAGCAGCCGGTCTTCAGTCGCGGCGACAACCTGCCGCGGAATGCAGAGGAAGAACAGCAGCAGGGTGTGCAGACGCTGCGGAGTGTGTTGCAGGCCAGTCAGCCGGACGTGGTGACAGCCAGTGGCTTCGGACAGCATCCGGAGGGTGGCGAACTGCCTGCGGAATCCGTGGTGCTGCAGACGCCTGCGGAGCTGACATTTGTGTTGCGGGGCGAGTCGCGGCAGCAGTTGCAGGGGTTGCGGCTGTTGCTGCCGGTGGAGCTGGAGGCATCGTCGCTGTCCACGGGCAGCGTGCGTGTGACACTGTGGTCAGGGCAGGAAAAGGCAGAAGTCTCCGGCGGGTCAACGACCGTTCTGATTTCAGCGGATGGCGAAACACTCTCGCAGCTGGCGGGGTTTGGGGAGCAGTTTTGTCGGGTCTTTCCGAATCGATTTTTCTACGTGGACAGTGGACGGGGACTGGCGGCTGGGTTTCATCTGGTGGAAGGATTTTTCCGGGACGATCAGCCACTGGTCAGGAGTGTTTTGACCGATGCGGAAGCGGCCGAGCTGGATCAGTTGTGGCGGGAACTGGAGTTTGTGACGCAGAGTGCAGAGACGCTGTTGCGGGGCTTCGTCTGGTTTGAGCGATCGGAGCGGGAGGTGCTGCATGACCGGCGATTTGATTTTCTGAATGCGGACGACCCGCAATTGGTTCAGTCGGACATGCTGACCCGATTTGAGCGGGTGTATCTGGAGAAGCTGGGAGTGCGACTGCGCGGGGAGACGCTGGAACCGGAAGCACCGGATGATCGGCAGCGGATGGTGCATCAGTTTTTCGAGGACATTCGGCGGGGGCTGCAGCGTCAGGGGGAATTGTTGGCGACGGCGGAGCAGCGGGCGCTGGTGGATCTGCGTGCATTTGCGCGAAGGGCGTGGCGACGGGAATTGACCTCAGAGGACGAGCAGACGCTGCAGGCTCTGTACACACGATTGCGGACGGACGGTCAGGATGTGGAGCAATCGCTGCGGGGGGTGATTGTGGGGATCCTGATGTCACCGGACTACTGTTATATGTATCGGGAAACGCCGGAGGGCACAGGGGCAGCACCGTTGACGTCTTTGCAGCTGGCGACTCGGCTGAGTTACTTTCTGTGGTCGTCGCTGCCTGACGAAGAGTTACTGCGGGCGGCAGCGGCTGGTGAGCTGGACACGGTTGAGCAGTTGGTGCAGCAGAGTCGTCGGATGCGTGAGGATGGGCGGATCGAGGTCTTTGCCCGTGAATTTTTCGGCCAGTGGCTGCGATACAGGGACTACCCGGTACGGG
>JALQWE010000928.1 GCA_023258825.1 Planctomycetaceae bacterium
GAAACACAGGAATGCCACGGCTCAGGTGGAACTTCGCCCTCCCCTAAAAACCAACACGCTGTGCTTTCGTGTGATTCGTGTCTTTCGTGGTTCAACCCACACCATCAAAATCCGTGCCCATCTGCGTTCATCCGTGGTTCAACCAACGCGCCCCTCAAACCACAAAAATCGCCGCGGCTCAGATGGAACTTCGCCCTCCCCGAAAAGGCACGCCCTCCCCGAAAAACACGCGACCTCCTACCGTTGCTTCCGTGGTTCAACCAACCACCCCCAAATCCTCGCCGCCCCGATCAGCCTCCCGTCAGCGAACGCAACGCGTCCCGCAAAACCGGATAACAGGCCTCAATCGAATACCGCTCGGCAACCGCCTGCCGCCCTCGCAGACCCATCTGTCGTCGCAACGTCAATGACCCCGTCAACAAGTCCAGCGCGTCATACCATTCCTCAGGATTTGTTGCGGCAAAGCCGTTCTGGCTGCCGTCCAGAATCTCGGCATTCACACCCACCGGTGACGCCACCGCAGGAACCCCCACCGCCAGGTACTGAATCAATTTCAAACCACACTTATAAAGATCCCACTCCTGATCCGGAAACAACGGCATCAGCCCCACATCAAAACGCTGCAGGTCCTGAATCTCACGCGCCGCCGTCCACGGACCACTCACCACACGCACCCCACGCAGATCAATCCGCGACAACGCACTGCTGTCCGGCACCACCAGCCGCAACTCAAACGCACGCCGAGCTGCCAGTCGCCGCAAAGCTTCAGCCGCTTCCGCAAGGTACGGCAGATTGCCACTTGTCCCCATCCAGCCAATCACCACGGGATCCGTGTCCAGAACCCGGTCATAGTCACGGCACGAGTACCGTGACATCTCGACACAGGTCGGCAGATGACACAGCGACGCGTTCAACGGACGCACTTTGTCCATCAG
Source organism: Planctomycetaceae bacterium (assembly GCA_023258825.1). Taxonomy (GTDB): domain Bacteria; phylum Planctomycetota; class Planctomycetia; order Planctomycetales; family Planctomycetaceae; genus SXXK01. Next base: position 936 of record JALQWE010000928.1, read on the forward strand.
AAATCGATTGCCGCACACCACCAGATCCGCCAGCGGAATCAGTCGCTGAAACTTCTCCGGATAGCGCAGAAACACCGCGTCGTCCAGGTCCAGCACCAGCCGTCCACACGACTCCCGAAAACGCAGTTCCATGTCCATCGATTCACTGTCGAAAATCTCCCGATCGATGAACACCAGATCAAATCGCTGCAGCCGACTGCGCAACCAGTGCCACCAACGCACCGAACGCTTCAGCAACTGACTGGGACGAAACCCCATCCACGGAAAATAATCGTACTTCTGCGGAAAACTGTGAGCCACCACGACGGTGTGACCCTCGGCGCGGAAATGTCGCACATAGGGCACAATCCGAAATCGCGACGAAGGCACCACCGCGCCGGACGAAAGAAACAGAATTCTCATGCCACCGCGCCCAACACGAATAATCACATCCCGTAACTTCCCCGGCGGGACACATAGCCCCGCAACGGCCCTTCAGCTGCCTCAGCAGCACCCACTGTTATTCCTCAGGCCAGGTTTGTTGTCCCACCCGCCATCCTACGCCGCAACCTGAGCCCCGCCAACCACAGAACCTCAATCCCCTCGGCATTCCTGAACCCGCTGCCCGTCATTCCTTCACAGAATGCCCCGCCCCCGGAACTCCTTTTCTCGCCCGAATCGTCAATCCTTCGCCCTGACCCAGCAGACTCAACACAATCGCCAGCGGCGCC
>JALQWE010000929.1 GCA_023258825.1 Planctomycetaceae bacterium
ACGAGGAAATGCCCGGAATTGGGGTTTCCGTGGTGTGTGGAACATGGGAATCTGCGTGTTGTCCGTGTTGGCGATTTTTGGGGAGGGGAGACCGGAGCTATTTCCGGGGTGAGGCAGCAGATGACAGGGAACGAGCAGCCGGTTCGTGAAGGTCGAGTGCAGGACGTCTACCGGACATACGGAATGGGTTCGGTCGCGTTCTGGAGTTTCCTGGCGACTCAGTTTCTGGGGGCCTTCAATGACAATTATTTCAAGCAGATGGTGCTGTTGATTTGTGTGAGTGAGCGAGCGGTCGGGGTTGCGGGAGGGTTGCCGTGGAAGGAGTTGGCGATGGCGGCATTCGCCCTGCCCTTTGTAATTTTTTCGGGGTTAGGTGGATTTCTGTCGGACAGGCATGGCAAGCAGCGCGTGATTGTCGGGTGCAAGCTGGCAGAGATCGGGATTGTGGGCATCGGCCTGTTGCTACTGCGAATTCCCGGGATTTCGATGCAGTGGCAGCTGGTGGCATTGATTGGTGTGTTGAGTTTGATGGGCGTGCACAGTGCGATTTTCAGTCCATCCAAATATGGCGTTCTGCCGGAATTGTTTCGTGAGGAGCAGTTGTTGCCTGTGAATGGCGCCGTGCAGATGACGACGTTTCTGGCGATCATCTTCGGAACGGTGTGTGCGGGGATCGCACTGGATCTGATTCGGGACAGTTTGTGGGTGGGAAGTGTCATCGCAATCGGTGTGGCGATTGCGGGTGCGGTGGCCTCGATGCTGATCCCGAAGACGCGCGTGGCCGAGCCTGGCCTGCGATTGAGGTGGGAGAATCTGGCGGTTCCGCGATCGATCCTGGGAATTCTGCGGCGTGACCGTCACCTGGTGCTGGCCTTGCTGGTGTACGCGTTGTTCTGGTTTCTGGGGGGAGTAACGCAGATGTCGGTGAACACTCTCGGCGAAGGGACTTTGCATCTGAGCAGTACGCGGACCAGCATTCTGGTCGCGGCGATGGGCATAGGGATTGCGTTCGGGTGTGTGATCGCGGGTTTTGTGGGGAGCGGATCAAATGGCCATCGCTGGACGGTTCGGGGTGCATGGCTGCTGGTGGTGTCGTTGAGTAGCATCGGATGGTTGGGGAGTGGTTTTGCGGGGCTACCGGCCAGTTCTGGTCGAGAGGGTGAATACATTTCTGAGAGTTTGCTGCGAGCGGACTTTCTGGAATGGGCGCTGCGCAGCACGATGGTGATGTTGGGCATTGCGGCGGGAATTTTTGTGGTGCCGATCCAGGTGTTTCTGCAGCAGGCACCGCCACCCGCACTGAAAGGGCGACTGCTTGGCGTGCAGAACCTGATGACGTGGATTGGGATCCTGTTGTGTGCTCTGTATTCAGCGGTGTTTGGTGTGATCGTGAGAGTCGCGGCGGGAGCCGGGGCGGACGTACGATTGCAGTGGATCATTTTTCTGACGCTGGCGGCGATGTTACTTCCAGTTGGGCTCTTTTACCGACTGCCGAGCTTATCGGAGCGTCGGGAGACATTGGAGTACTGAGCAAATGATTGCGGCGTGATGACGCGACTGGTTTTCAGTTTTCAGTTTTCAGTTTTCAGTTTTCAGTTTTCAGTTTTCAGTTTTCAGTTTTCAGGTGTCAGGTGTCAGGT
>JALQWE010000930.1 GCA_023258825.1 Planctomycetaceae bacterium
GTTATCTTTTAGTAAAGTCGCGACGAAAGTTGAAAGAATCCGATTGTACATGGAAACCCATCCGTGCCGATAATACTCCCTGGGGGAGTTGTTCCAGGGGGGCTGGAGTAGCTGCCGCGCAGACGACTCGGGGCGGAGGTTTCCGTGAAAAAGCAAACCGCAGTGGTGGTTTTTGCTGGACTGTTGTGGGCGCTACCTTCGGCATCAGGGCAGGAGCCGAGGGAAGCAGGGTTCAATGAATTGCTGGTGATTGATCCCGGTGTCGAAGAAAACGGACTGCCCACGGCCATCGTGCAGGATGGGAAAGTTGAAATCCCGCCGACACTGCATGTGCATCCCTACTACTACAGCGGGGACAAGGAATACCAGTCTGCCATTCTGAATGGTGGGCCGACGATCATTGTCGCCAATCATCCGCGCAGCGGAGAGAAGCTGTACATTGACGCGGTGCTGCCGGCTGGTGCACCCACGATCGCCTACAGTGCTCATGCCATCACCTACATCTACGCGGACCGGCGAGTGATCATTGAGTTTCACCTGCTGCACACCAACAAGGCCGTGGTGAAGTATGTCAGTGGCCGTGGTGTGGTTCGAGAAGTGAGTGAAGAGATCGACGACGCGGTGGAAGCCGTGCATGAGCACAACAAAAAATCGCGTCTGGCGACGGAACTGGGCGAGCTGCGCAGCGAGGCTGGCTTGATCGCCCGTGGCTCGGTGGGCGTGGTGCAGAACGCGGGTGCAGTGGTGGTCGAGCGGATGCGCGCGGTAACGCGAGTGCTTCCGGGGGTCGCCGCACTCAAGAGCATTGGCGAGCAGGCGGACGAGCGCCAAGCGGCAGAAGAAGTTCGCCAGAACGGACTCAGGGCTCTCCGCGAGGCGGAGAAGACGATCCCCACGAATCGGTAGGTGGAACCTACTGGCCAGCGTTGGGAACTCAATGGGCAGGTGTCTCTGGTGGACCGGAGCTGCCCGGAGATTTGACGGACATTCCCGGCGTTCAGCAAGCAACTGCTGACTCGCCGAATGCAATTTGCCAGGGAAGGCGATTTCGATGACGAGCCGATTGCGTTTCTTATTGCTGTGTGTCTGCGGGATTGCGGCACTGCCGCCGTGTCAGGCCGATGTGACGCTGCAGATTACATCACCCGGGGCGAAGCAGGTCGGCGATGTCTGGCGTGTGCAGGCAGCCGGTGGGGATGATCTTACCAACGTGCAAATAGTGGTGACATTTCCCAAGGGTACGACTTATGTGGCAGGGAGCATGCGCAATGCACGCAGCAATTCAACCGCTGTGAAGCCTGTATCCCCTGTGGCATCTGACACCTCCAAAACAATTCAGGCAAGCATTGAGAAATCTGACCTCGATACCAACCTTGAACTCACGGTGACGGCAACAATAGGCACGGGGGCGAGCGCTCAGTCGGAATTTGCCACGATCTTAATTCATGTTGATAACACGCAGCCAAGCCCGCTGCAGCCGGTGATCGAGCAGTTCCCGGGGGGCGGTGCGACAATCGTTGTGCCATTCGCCGATGCAGATCTGGCCCCCGAATCACTGGTGAATGACAACTTCCGGATCTATGAAGAGGTGACTCAGGCATCTGGTGCAGTGGTGTTCCGCCGTATCTTTCTGGCAGG
>JALQWE010000092.1 GCA_023258825.1 Planctomycetaceae bacterium
GAGGCCTGCATGGACTTTCATTTCGGGATGCTTGAAGTGCAGTGGACAGGAAATCCCTCAGTGCAGTTGCGGGTGCATGACATGACCGGGCGGGCTCGAGTGCGTAAGTCGGTCAGGCTGAGTGAGCTGCAGTTTCCGGCACGGTAGGTTGAAGGTTGTGGATTGATGCGGGAATCGGACATATGACTGGATTCTGGAAAAAACTGGCGATCTGGCTGGGGCTGCCGATCGGCGTACTGTTGCTGGCGGGAGCCGTTTGTTACTGGTACTGGTTTCTGGTTCCGTCTGAGTTGCGGTCAGAAATCCGGTATGGGACGCGGGACGGAAAACCGTTGTTGCTGGATGTGTTTCAGCCGCCAAAGGCCAACGGCGCGGGCGTGCTGATGATGGTCAGCGGTGGCTGGAAGTCCGGAGCGGGATCTGTCCGTCCGTGGTTGTTTGCGCCGTTTCTGCGACGTGGCTACACCGTGTTTGCCGTTCGCCATATTTCTCAGCCGGAATGTACGATCAGCGGCATTGTGGAGGACATGCATCGAGCGGTGCGGTATGTGCGTTATCATGCTGCAGAATACGGCGTGGATGGAAAAAAACTGGGAGTGATTGGTGGTAGTTCGGGAGGACATCTTTCCCTGATGCTGGGCACGTGTGGGGCGGCGGGAGATCCGGCTGCGGAAGATCCAGTGGATCGTGAATCCAGTGCCGTGCAGTGTGTGGCCTGTTTTTATCCGCCGACAGATTTGCTGGATCTGGGACAGTCGACCGAGAATCCTGGCGACGGGGGGCCTCCGAAGAGCTTTGTTGCGGGGTTTGGTCCCCGGGCAAAGACTATGGCCGAGTGGAAGGTACTGGGGCGCGAGCTGTCGCCGATTTATCACATCAGTCCGCAGATGCCGCCGACATTCATCGTCCACGGAGACGCCGATACGCTGGTCCCGCTGGACCAGTCACAGCGTTTCATGAAGGAAGCGAAAAAGTACGACCTGAAATTGCGTCTGGATGTGGAGCCGGGAGGTGGACACGGCTGGCCGACGATGATGCTGGACATCGTTAATTTTGCCCGTTGGTTTGACGAGCATCTGCTGGCTGGCGACGGGACGCGGTGAGAACACCATGAGGCCGGCGAGACAATGGGAGGGGCGCGGCCACTGCCAAGCCGCAAACCTGGACTTCGGCTCGGATAGAACCTCGCCCTCCCGATGATGTGGTTTTCGGCTCGGGATGGAACCTCGCCCTCCCGATGATTGTTGAATCGGCTCGGGTGGAACCTCGCCCTTCCGTTGGTGGTTATTTCGGGCGGAGATATCGGGATGACTTTGCGACAGGATGCCATTGAGATCTGGAAGGCGGGTGTGCAGGCCGCAGATTCTGAGGCCGCGGTGCGGCGGCAGATTGTGTGTGATGCTGAGTCGTTGACGATTGCAGGCTGCCGAATTCCTCTGTCTGAGCTGGGAAGGCTGGAGGTGGTGGGCGCGGGGAAAGCGGGGGCCGGGATGGCGGCGGGGTTGGAAGAAGCCCTGCGTGGCACGGCAGCATTTGGCCGGTTGTCAGGCTGGGTGAATGTTCCGGACGACTGTGTTCGGCCGCTGGAGCGTATTCATCTGCATGCCGGCCGCCCCGCAGGTCGTAATGAGCCGACATCGGCAGTGCTGCTGGGAACGCAGCAGATACTGGATCGTTTGGGAAGGCTGGAACAGCGGGACGTGTGTGTGATGCTGTTGTCGGGCGGAGGCAGTGCCCTGCTCTGCAGTCCTGTGCCGGAGATTACGCTGGAGGACAAGCTGGCGGTCACGCGGTTATTGTCCGGTTGCGGGGCGCCCATTCAGGAACTCAATCTCGTCAGGACTCAGCTTTCGCTGGTGAAGGGTGGGCGTCTGGCCGCTGCCTGCCGCGCCGGGCTGCTGGTGACTCTGGTGATTTCGGATGTGATTGGAGATCCTCTGGAGAGTATTGGGTCGGGGCCAACCTGGCCCGTGGCGGCTCGGCGGGACGCTGCACTGGAAGTGCTGGAGCGGCGTGGTTTGTTGCAGCAGTTGCCAGCGCGAGTGACAGAGTTTCTGCGAGGGGCAGCGGAGGCGAGTGGAGTGGTCACAGCGCGGCTGGTGCACCGGATTGTGGCCAGTAATACGGAGTCACTGGCAGCCGCTGCGGCCCGGGCGCGTGAGCTGGGCTATGTGCCGGTGACCCGGCCGGAAAATCTCAGAGGCGAGGCTGCTGTGGAGGGACGCCGTTTTCTGCAGTTGCTGATGGAGGCGAGGCAGGACGTGCTGACATCGCATGCGGGGACAAAGGGAATCTGTCTGCTGGCGGGCGGGGAGACCACGGTCAATGTCGCGTCAGCCGGGAGCGACGTGGGAAAAGGCGGACGCAATCAGGAATTTGTGCTGGCGGCTGCGGTCGCCATGCCGGATCCCGATGTCTGGCGTGGCATCGTGATTCTGAGCGGTGGTACGGATGGCGAAGACGGTCCCACGGAGGCCGCGGGAGCGGTGTGTGATGCCGAGGTACTGCGGGCGATTGACGAGCAAGGATTGAGGACAGCTGAATTCCTGCGACGTCACGATGCATGGACGTGCTTTCGGGAGACGCAGGGTTTGATTGTCACCGGACCAACTCATACCAACGTGATGGACCTCGCCGTGGGACTGGTGGGGAGGGAGGGACGAGAGGGTAGAGGGTAGAGAGTTGAGAGTTGAGAGTAGTGATAAAAAAAGACGTCCGGTGCATGAGAGCATCCGGACGTATGGGAGACGAGTGCAGTCCATCAGGCTGAACGATAACGTGTGTGTGATGGATGCGAGTGATAGGTTCAGGCCGCGTGGTGAGCAGCACGGCGACGACGGACGACAACTGTTGCTGCTGCCAGTGCCAGGCCAACTACGGCAAAGGACGGTTCGGGAACTGCCGCGGTGTAGTTGTAGGTGACAGTCAGACCTGTCGTGTACGTGGTGGACGCTGAAACCACGCTGCTATACGAGGCCGATGCGGTGCTTCCGCTGCCACTTTTAAAGGTCATACCGAATGTCGAACCCCCGGTTACGACTGAGAGAAATGCTGGGTTATAGGTGATACCGGCGTTGGCTGGTAGATAGGTGTGAGTCAGGCTGGTCGACTTGGACATCTGTGAAAAAACCCCATCGCCGGCTCTGGAGTCCCCATTTCCTCCACCGCCATAGCTGTCCGCGTTAACGTATGCGGTGCCACCATAGGAGATGGACAAGAACCCTGAAGGGCCTGCCCCTACACCGTCGCCGGTCATGGTCAAGACCCAGGCGAACGTGAATGAATCCAGGGTTCCAAGGGCGCTATTGAAGGGATTGACAGTAAATGTCACCCCATTCAGGTTGGAATTGATGAGTGTACCACTGCCGGTGCCAACTTTAGTATCGCTGGAGCTGAACGTCTGCGTGACAACGCCCGCGTCGCTGTTGTTTGCGCAGAACACAAGGCAAATTGCGGAGAACCAGAGAATCTTTGATCTGAGCATGAGATTTCCAAACAGGTTTGGTGCTCAGGGTAGACAAATAGACACATCGCAGGCGTCCGAAGTTTACTCGCACCATCTGGAGGATGTTGGGACACAACTGGTTGCATTCAGTAAGAATTCAGGATTCTTATGTCTGAAAATGCGATGCTGGTTTGGTCTGTTCCACGCCATGCGATTGGGATGATATGAGGGAATGCGTGTGGGTGATTTTTTCTGGTGAGCGAGAATCGGGCGGGCGCGGTTCAGGCCATTTCGCCAATCTGGTTTTCGGCTCAGGTGGAACTTCGCCCTCCCGGAGGTGTTTGCCCTTCCGGTGGTGGGAGAATCGACGCGGATGGAATCGCGACCTCGCAATGAAAAAAGCCAGGACGGGTGGTCCTGGCTTTTTCGATTGCTGACTGACTGATGCTGGTGCGGGGCTTACTTGCGTGAGGCCTGCATGTTGGTCAGGTACTGCAGGTAATCGGTGGAGATGCTGAGCAGTTCCTTGTTGTAGAAGTCCTTGGGGAAGATGTCTTCCGTGCTGCTGCCACTGGCCTGTTTGATGGCCTCTTCCTCTTCCTTCTTCTCCTGCTTCAATTCCTCTTCCTCGGCGCGAAGTACGCTTTCGTTGAGAGAAATCGTTTTCTCATTCTTCCGCTGCAGGTACTTTTCGATCAGTTTGTTGATGTGCATGAAATCTGCGTCTGCAGCGATGCGAGCCTCGCTTTTGGTCCGCAGTGCCGTGATCAGCGCATCATTGACGTTGGGATACTGACTGTATTCGGCCCGCGTGATCCGGTCGAACTCAAGGGCATTGTCCATGGATTCTTCACCGACGTCCCGATGATTCAGCAGTGAGGGCAGTACGATGTCGGAGGTGACACCGCGGGTCTGAGTGCTGTCGCCGTTGACTCGGTAGAATTTGCTGATGGTCAGTTTCAGGGCCCCGCGATCCTGCGCGAACAGAGACAGACGGTTCGCGACGGGAACGACGTTCTGAACGGTTCCTTTGCCATGTGTGGTTTTGTCACCGATCACGATCCCACGGCGGTAGTCCTTGATTGCTCCGGCAAAGATTTCAGAGGCCGAGGCAGAGAAGCGATTGCAGACTACGACCATCGGCCGTCGCCAGTAGACTTCTGCGTCTTCGTCTTCGTAGGTCTGTACGCTGTCGCCGGGTTCCTTCACCTGAACAACGGAGCCGCGGGGGATGAACAGGCCTGAGACTTCGATGGCTTCCTGCAGAGCACCGCCGCCGTTCCAGCGGAGGTCAACAATCAGCACTTCCACCTGCTGTTTGCGGAACTCTTCGAGCACCGCCTTGACGTCCTTTGAGGTGCTCTTGAAATCTCCGCCTTCATTGGCGCCCTGGAAGTCGCGGTAGAACGAAGGAATACGCAAAACGCCGATTCTCGCCGCCTGTCCCGGGATCCAGTCGGTGGTGTCGATGACCTTGCCCTTCACTTCGTCCTCGGTGATTTTCACCTCGGTTCGAGTCAGTTCGTAATCTTCGATGCCGCCGCTTTCCTTCAGGACCTGCAGTTTAACCTTTGTTCCTTTTTTGCCGCGGATCATGTCCACGACTTTGGTGAGCTTCATTTCGACCACATCGACGAAGTCGCTGGTGGCATCTGCGGAGACACCGATGATCTTGTCACCTTTGGCCAGTCGACCATCCGCGGCGGCCGCGCCACCCTGAATGACTTCTTCGACGACGGTGTAGCCGTCTTCATACTTCAGGCGGGCCCCGATGCCTTCCAGCTTGAGCTTCATGGTGGTTTCGAAGTCATTGAGCGTCTGCGGAGACATGTAGCTGGAGTGGGGATCGAGGCAGTGCGTCATGGACGACAGGTAGAGTTCGAGAACTTCGTGGCCCTCTGTCTGATCCATGAACACCTGATTGGTGCGGTAACGCGTTTTCAGACGTTTGCGGGCGTCGGCGAGGTCCTTGTCTTCGAGTTTGAGCATCAACAGGTCAAACTTAATGCGTTTGCGCCAGCGTTCGTCCAGTTCGGCATCGGAGGTTGCCCACGCGACGTCGTCGGCATTGCGAGGGATATTTTCGTCGACGGTGAAGTCCTGCTCGGCGTCGATCTGATCGTTGATTCGAGCGGCGCGGGCGGTCATGCGTTCACGGAAACGTTCGAAGACGCTCACGGCAAACTCAACATCACCTTTGAGAATCCGATCGTCGAGGGACGATTTGTCCTTTGCAAACTCGTCGATGTCGGACTGCAGAAAATACAGTTTCTGAGGATCCCAGATTTCGATGTAGCGTTTGAACAGCTTTTCGGCGAGTGCGTCGTCGATCTGCGGATGATTGATATGTCGGGACGACACCATGGAGGCCACCATCTGGGCCGTTTTGCCGTCGTCTGCGGTGAGAGTCACCTTTTCGCCAGCGCCGACCGACAGGTGGAGCCATGGGACCAGGGCCAGGGCGGTCAGGAGTGGAAGCCGCAGAGCCCGATTCAGCGTCGTCATCGTGTTTGTTCCTTCGACAGTTGAGCGGACGTGCGACGTGTCCGCAGCAACAGCTGAAATGAATTGTCTGGGAGCCGGAGGCGGAAATCGCCTTCCGACAAAATTCTTTCCGGAATAGTAGAACACTCGGGGCAAACGGGGCAAGGTCGGGTCTGCCGGCTTTGTTCGGCTTTGATCAACTTCGACCGGAGCCTCGTCTGGAACGATTGTTGCCGGATACCCTGCTTTGACTGCTGGGTTTTTCTGAAAACAATGGTTTGTGGGTAGAAAAGGCAGCACGCAGAAAAGGGGTCAGGAACCAATAGTGCGGAGCACCCTTCGGGCCATTTGGCTATTGGTTCCTGACCCCTTTTCTGCGTGCGGAGCACCCTGCGGGCCATATGGCTATTGGCAGCTGCCGCCCTTTTTCTGCCCACTGCGCGAAGCACTTGTCACGCTGGCGGGAGTCACGTATAGTTCTGGTGCCTGCTTGCGAAGGGTTTCGAGGATTTTCATGCGAACTTTTTCTGCTTCAATCCTGATCATCCTGATGGTGGTCGTGCCGGTGGCAGGCGTTTCGCACGTGCATTGTCCCGAAGATCCAGCGCACCACACGGTGGCACCGTGTCAGCGGCATTTTCACGTGCATGGGCGGCATGTGTCCACGGGTTCAGCCGTTGCTCATGCAAAACAGCATGTGCATGCCCTGCCGGCGGCTCTGAGTGCCTTCCCCCGGTCGACGCACGACTCAGACGCCTGTTGCGTGTGTGATTCGCTGGCCGTTGAGTGGCAGCGGTTAACCGGGGGCCACCTGCGAAACGTGCGTCATTCCCTGCCCGGCCTGAATGCTGTGTCTGCCGGGTTGGCCGCGGGGGTGAGTGCCCTGCCCTGTCGGTGTTCTGCGGGCTGTTTGGGCCGTGCTGCGCGCACACCTCGGTCCCTGCGGACGCTGGTCATTCAGTGTTAGGCAGATGTGTGAGTGGTTGACCGCTGTGTTGACCCCGGCCTGCTGTTTTTTCGTTGCCGCTGTACCACCTGTCGTTGGTGGTCTCCTGCCTGTCGATTGACAGACCACTGCCCCGCTCGTTGTACCAACGGGCCTGATTGGGCGTGCCATGTATTTCTCGTTTGAATCAGGGTTCTGTGATGCTGCGTCCCCGAATGTTTCTGCTGGTGGCTGGTGTGTCGCTGTTGATTGTCGGTCTGACGCAGGGGCAGCGCCTTCGCGGTTATTTTATCAGGAAGGCGGCGGTGGCATCTGCGGGAATTGTGGAGGAGGAACTGCCGATTCAGGAATTGAAGACGTTGAGGCTGACGGAGCAGGCGAGGAAGAATCTGGGGCTGGTTTCACGGCCTGCGAAGGCTCAGGTGTACTGGCGCACTCTGGAGATTCCTGGCGAAATCATGGATCGCCCGGGGTATTCAGACCGTGGCGTGACATCTCCGGCGGTTGGTGTGGTGGCGGCGGTGCATGCGTTTCCGGGAGATCTGGTGAAGCCCGGGGATCGATTGTTTACGCTGCGATTGTTCAGTGAATATCTGCAGAACGCGCAGGCGGAGTTGTTTAAGGCGACGCGGGAGGTGCAGCTGATCACGGAGCAGCATGTGCGTCTGGAAGGACTGGTGAAAGCCGGGAGTGTTCCGGAATCGCGTTTGATTGAGCTGGACAATCAGTTGCGTCGTCAAACGGCCCTGATTCAGTCCTTTCAGCAGGACTTGTTGACTCGGGGACTGACTCCGGAGCAGATTCGCAGTGTGACCGAGGGCGTGTTTGTCTCAACGATTGACGTGGTGGCCCCACCAGCGATTGAGGTGCCGGTGGAGGGTGTCGCGGGGCCGCCGCGAGAGGTTGGCAGTGCCGCTGTGGCTCAGAGTGATGTGCTGGCGGTTGGTGCGGGGTCATTTGAGGTGCAGCAGCTGCATGTCGAACTGGGGCAGCAGGTACAGGCGGGGCAATTGTTGTCGACACTGGCGAATCATCAGTCGCTGCTGATTGTTGGTCATGCCTTCAAACGTGAGGCCTCGGTACTGGCCAGGGCAGCAGAGCAGCGCTGGCCGATTGGCTGCAGTTTTGCGGAGGATGATCAGACGGACTGGCCTCCGTTTGAGGATGTTCTGGAAATTCGGCATCTCGCGAATTCGATCGATTCGGAGACTCGGACGTTCGATTTCTTCGTTTCCCTTCGCAATCAGTCCAGGGCTTATGAGCAGGACAACCGGGCGTTTGTGATCTGGCGATTTCGTCCTGGTCAGCGTGTGCGACTGCGGGTTCCGGTGGAACAGATGCAGGATGTGCTGGTGCTTCCGGCTGCAGCTGTTGTTCGGGAAGGGCCGGAGGCCTGGGTGTTCCAGCAGAATGGCGATTTATTCAATCGGCTGCCAGTTCAGGTCCTGCATGAAGACCGCCTGCAGGTTGTCGTGGCCAGTGGCGGCAGTGTGAAGCCGGGTTTGTATCTGGCGCAGAGTGCGGCAGCGACGTTGAATCGTGTGTTGAAAGCGCAGGCGGCCAGTGGCCTGCGTGCGGACGTCCATGTGCATGCGGATGGAACGGTGCATGGTGCTCATTGAGGTGACAAATGCGGAGGGCTCCGCTGTGGTGGCGGGGGTGTGATCTGATGGTAAGTCTCTGGAAGTGATTGAAGAACGTCATGTTCAATGCGGTGATACGGTTCGCTCTGCGTTATCGGCTGCTGGTTCTGGTGATCAGCATGGCGCTGATGGTGTACGGCTCCTACCTGGCGACTCAGATGCCGATTGATGTCTTTCCGGATCTCGACCGTCCTCGAGTCATCATCATTACGGAATGTCCGGGGCTGGCGACGGAGGAAGTGGAGACGTTGGTGACGCAGCCAATTGAGGTGGCGTTGCTTGGAGCGAGCGGTGTTCAGGCGGTTCGCAGTCAGTCGACAGCGGGTCTGAATGTGATCTATGTCGAGTTCGACTGGAACACGGAGATTCGTGCGGCACGGCAGACGGTCCAGGAGCGTCTGAGCACGCTGGGCAGCGTACTGCCCGAGGGGATTCTGCCGCAGATGACGCCACCGGCCTCCATCATGGGACAGATTCTGATTGCTGGTTTGTATCGGCAACCGGGGCCTTCCGGCGGGGAATTGTTTCCTGTGGAGGGTCACGAATGGATGGTAGAGCTGCCGCGTGACGGGCTTGCGGACGCGGTCAGTGTGACGGAGCCGGGGCAATTGAAAGTCTGGCTGCCGGTTGATCGGCATCGTGTTGACACGTGGAAGGCGGTAACCGTTAGCGATGTGACGTGGCATGTGCCAGAGCAGAAGGCCGGGGCACCGGACGAAGGCGAGGAGACGGTTCGTCATGCGTCGGCGACGATGGTGATCGACGGCAAGCTTTGCGTGGTGCAGTTTCCTTCGAAAGCGGCGAAGCAGATGTCACTGCGTACGACGGCGGACTGGGTCGTGCGTCCGGCGATACTGAAGGTGACGGGCGTAGCCGAAGTGTTTCTGGTGGGTGGGGACAGGAAGCAGTATCAGGTGCTGATTGATCCTGCGGCTTTGCTGGAATACGGGGTTTCGCTGCAGGAGGTTGAGGAAGCGTTGCGCCAGAGCAATCTCAACACGAGTGGGGGTTTTGCCGTGCAGGGAGAGGCGGAGCGGCCGATTCGTGTGCTGGGGCGTCCGGGCCCGGAGGAATTCCGAGTCGCTGAGGATCTGGGAAAGATACCGCTGAAGCATCATGCGGATCGTGCAGTGCTGCTGAACCAGGTCGCGCGGGTGGTGGAAGGGGCGCAGTTCAAACGTGGTGATGGCGGGGTGAATGGTCAGCCGGGGGTGGTATTCACGGTCGTCAAGCAGCCACACGTGGATACTCGAGCACTGACGGACAGTCTGGAGTCTGCATTTGCCGAAGCTGAGGCCTCGTTGCCGGCTGATATTGTGATCAATTCGGAGTTGTTTCGGCTGAAGAACTTCATCGATCGGGGGTTGTTTAATGTCGGTGAGGCCCTGGTGATCGGCGCCGTGCTGGTTGTGATTATTCTGTTTCTGTTCCTGCTGAACTTTCGCACGACGTTTATCACGCTGACGGCGATTCCGCTTTCGCTGGTGATTACGACTCTCGTCTTTCGCTTCTGGGGCTACGTGACGGGTCAGCATTTGTCGATCAACGTCATGACGCTGGGAGGACTTGCTGTTGCCATGGGGGAACTGGTGGATGATGCGATCGTGGACGTGGAGAACATCTTTCGACGGTTGAGAGAGAACAAAAACCTGGAACAGCCCCGATCGACACTGGTGGTTGTTTA
>JALQWE010000931.1 GCA_023258825.1 Planctomycetaceae bacterium
GAGATGGTGTAGCATGAACTTCTGCACTCACTTATTTGCAGGCCTCCTGGCAATTACCGTTGTCCTTGCGTCGGCCCAGTATTCTGCTGTACACTCCTCAGAACCTGATGCAGCAATCCGACAGTTTCTGTCCCGATACTGCATCGACTGCCATGGGCCAGCATCTCCGGCGGCGGCACTGGATCTGACCAGCCTGCCACAGGAGTTCGGAAATCCCGAGTTTTCGCGGCGATGGGTAAGGATCTTTGATCGGGTTTCTGCGGGCGAGATGCCACCAGCAAAAAGTGATCCGCCACCTGCCGCAGACCGGACCGCATTTACTGATCAGCTCAGACGAGCGATTATTGATGCTGAGCTGGGGGCACCCACGGGGCAGCTGCGACGGTTGTCGCGCAGTGAATACGAGAACACGATTCGCGACCTTTTCGACATGCCTGGGATAGCTTTGGCGGCGAATCTTCCGGCGGACGGCGAATCCCATGGATTCAACAAGCTTGCAGAAGCTCTCGACATTTCGCATGTGAATGTTGCAAAGTACCTGGAGGCAGCAGACCACATTCTGGACTATGCGATTGCTGTTCGTCCCGAACCGCCTGCGATCAGCACACGCCGTATTTCCCTGGTCAATCGAGGCGGGTTTGTTGCTCACATCGTGATGAATGGCGATGGTGTCCTGCTGCAGGACAAACGCCTCGATCCGGATTTCCCCCCTGCAGCTGAGCAGAATCATCTCGATCAGGGTGCTCACGAGCGATGGGGTTCATTCGACAACGGTGCATCGGTCGGACTGTTTCGCCACGAAGACGAATCTGTCAGTCCGTACTTTATTGAGCATGTGACAATCTATCCTGCTCGATACCGCGTAAGAACTTCCCTGTGGAGCTTTCAATGGGATCAGGGGAGGCTGCTGCCGAGCCGGGGCACGGAGGCGGCACGACTGTCGGTTGTCCAGTTGACGGGTGATGGCCGTGGCGGGCAGCATCCGAGCTATGTGCTGGGCTATTTCGATGCTCCCGATTCCAGCGCTTTGGAACATGAAGTGTATGTCTGGCTGAATCACAACGAACTTATCGGGTTCAATACAGCGTCGCTCGCGCCTGCAGCGAATTATTACAAGGCACGGCGAGCCATGGAGTTCACAGGGCCTGGAATCACAGTGGACTGGCTCGACATCGAGGGACCGCTGTACAAGAGCTGGCCGCCACAGAGCCACACAGTTTTGTTTGGTGATCTGCCGATTGTGGAATTTAGCGAGGCCAACCAGCCTGGGGTGAAGCCGCCTGTGAGAACGCGTCCTCGGCAACTGGGGGCCGGTATGAACCGCCCCGATCCCGAGCCGGGTGTCTGGACGGTGCAGAGTCTGCAGCAAATCGCCGATGCACAGCGACTGCTCGGCGACTTTCTGCCGCGGCTCTTCCGTCGACCGGTCGCAGACGATGTTCGACAGCAGTATGTCAGAATCGTCGAAGACCGTCTGGCCGCGGGGGACTGCTTTGAGCTGGCAATGCGAGCCGCCTTTCGTACCGCACTTGTCGCCCCGGATTTCATTTACCATCTGGAATCCGCTGATCCGAACGATCAGTATGCACTGGCTTGCCGACTGTCGTACTTTCTGTGGAATTCGCTGCCAGACGAC
>JALQWE010000932.1 GCA_023258825.1 Planctomycetaceae bacterium
TTTGGCAGCAATTTTAAGCAGTGGCGGGTCCGCGGGTTGCGGGCGGCGGCGCGGAGCGTTATTCGATACCCTGAGCCGCGAGCCAGCGTTCAGCGTCCAGCGCGGCCATGCAGCCGGTTCCGGCGGCGGTGATTGCCTGTCGGAAATAGTCATCAGCCACGTCACCCGCGGCGAAGACTCCTTCGACACTGGTGTAAGTGCGTTGCGCGGTCGTCCACTGCACATAGCCCTTCTCATTGGTCTTCAGTTGACCTTTGAGAAAATCAGTATTGGGCGTGTGGCCGATGGCGGCGAAATAGCCGGTAGCTTCGAGAACTTCGGACCGGGAGGGATCCTGGGTGCTGCGAATTCGGACACCGGTCACACCGGACTGCTCATCACCGAGGACTTCGTCGATGGTCGAATTCCATTTGACCTGGATCTTGTGATTACTGAGAGCCCGTTCAGCCATGATGCGGCTGGCGCGGAAGGAATCGCGTCGATGAACGATGTAGACGACAGACGCGAATTTGGTGAGGAAGGTGGCTTCCTCCATAGCGCTGTCACCGCCCCCGACCACGACGACAGGTTTGTTTCGAAAGCGGGGCAGGGCACCGTCGCATACGGCACAGGCTGAGACGCCTTTGTTTTTGAAGGTTTCTTCGGAGGGCAGTCCGAGGTAGTTAGCGCGAGCACCGGTGGCGAGGATGATTGCGTGTGAAGTGAACTGGTGTCCGCTGAGTGTTTTGAGAACGAAGGGGCGCTGAGACAGGTCAACTTCGACGATGTCATCGGTGACGATGCGTGTGCCGAAGTTTTTCGCCTGCTGGCGCATCAGTTCCATGAGTTCGGGGCCGCTGACACCATGTTTGTGGTGTGGTCCCATATACATGCGTTTGTCGGGTTCGATGGCAGAGTCGAGGTAAGCGGTCATGTCGCCCGCGGGGAAGCCGGGAAAATTCTCGACTTCTGTGGTGAGTGACAATTGTCCGAGCGGCAGAGTGCCCTTGAGTCGGTTGTCCTCTGTTTCGGCGCCCTCGTAGACCACGGGATTCAGCTCGGCGCGTGCGGTATAAATGGCAGCTGTCCAACCGGCGGGGCCGGACCCGATAATCGTCACCTTCTCGGTCATTTGAAACCCTGTTTTCAGATCGCGGACAACATGGAGGAGATGTGTGAGAGTGCTCCCGAAACGGAAGATTCGTATCGGGTGAGTGTGCTACAGGCTAACGAAGCCGGGGCCATGTCACAATACAGCGGCTGGAGACAGGCCTGGTCATGGGCTGTGCGGGGCGGTGGAAGGCGTGAATTCCCTGAGTCGGGAAATCAATTCCCCGGCGGGAGACCGGGGAAGGGTGTTGCAATCAGTGAAAATCCCGATAGTCTTGAGGGACTCATCTGGCCTGAAGGCGTGAAATCAAGCGTGAAATCGGGTCAGGGGTCACTGCTGGTGGATGTGATGTGGATGTGATGCTGTCAGGCTGCCCGGGTGAAAAGCGGGAACGTTTTGTACCTCGGGTGGCGGGACATTTTGCCGTTGTCAGCCGGGCTTTCGAAGATGGATATTTCGAAGCCGGCAGGCTGTGTGGTATGGTGATTTGAGATCCAGCGAGGCGATTGCCGACGGCGGGTACGTCGTTTCCCACCTTCTCAGGA
>JALQWE010000933.1 GCA_023258825.1 Planctomycetaceae bacterium
ATTCGTGTGAAACAGCGCTGGGCTTTCCGGGCGGAATTTTGTCTTAGCTCCCGGCTGCACGGTGAGCCGCAGAATGGAGCATTTCTGATCCCCGAGGAAGTCTCCGTAGATGATCCACTTTGCATCGACGCCTTCGCCGGAAAATTCCTCGGCGGTGATCGCCGGTCGGGAATTCTTCAGCACGAAGTCGGGATCCTGATTGGCTGCAAAGTCAAATTTGTCAACGAGGTATTCCCAGTCTTCGTGCCGGTCTTTCGGGTAGTCCTCTTCCCTGCACGCGTAGAAGGCATCTGCGGCGCCGATGCGTCCGTCCAGCGTCAGGTCCTCGGCCAGAAAGTGCTCATCCATCGTCACATGAAGTTCATGCGTGCACAGATTTGTGGGGGAATGCAGAACCCCATTTGGCATCACAAATCCATTATCCAGCTGCATCATGACGTGCGGCGCCAGGTGTCGAATTCCATTGTACTCGCCTTTTCCGAACCGCTTCATGCAGGCCAGAAACTGCTCTTTCGTCACGAACGAGTACAAGCCCATGGCTGTCGTGTGATAGTGCGACGCACTGACGCCGGGATTGTCGAAGGAATTGATGTCATAAACTTCCCATTTTGACCAGTGCAGATGGTCCGGGATGGGATTCAGGTTGTCGAACTTCTTCGACACGATCGGCCATGTGGGTCGGCCGAACAGCGCGTTTGCAAACGCTGTGACCTTCGGCCCCATGACGGCTTCCGGATTGGCGACAATCAGGTCCTGCAGGGAAATTACCTGACCGTCCGGTGTCAGCACATGGGATTCACCTTCTCGAAACGGTGCCTTTTTTGTGCGAGTGTCAATGACTCCGGTGACAATCGGTACTGTGCAGCACATCCAGATTTCGTCGAGCCCTGTGCCGTTCATGTAGTCCGGATAATAGGACTCTGCGGCCAGTCGCAGTCGCTTGCCTGGCGTACAGAATGTCCGGCCCGCATAGCGATGCAACAACTGCAACACGCCACCGTGCCTGTTCAGGCAGTCATCCAGAGTGGCAGCGGCACTTCCGACGGTTCCGTCGATTACAGCCTGTCGGGGATATTCGTGCAGACGCTCTGCGAGAGTTGACGTCGAAGCAACCATCAATCACATACCTCAATGAGTGAAAAGTGACAAATCGTCCGGAAAACGCGCTGTCGAAAGGACTTGTCTGTTTTGCGTGCCGCAATTCCTGCCGGCGGTCTCTGACAAGACCAGCACACGTTGCGGACGTGTCGGACAGTGTAAAAAATGAGACGTCGGAAGGGAATTCAAAATCGGGTCGTCATCAGGGGGCTGTAGATCCTGCTTTTCGGCCGAAATACGGTGCTTCATGACCGAAATCGGCGTGCACCGCCGGCAACTTCAGCAGGCGGCGATGGTGAGATTCCTCACCGTGAACATTCGACAAATCTTCCGGAAGGCCTCAATATCGCCGCAAATTCCGCCTGGCCCGGTAACAATGGCTCTCCACGGGACTTCGTCTCGATGGAATGGGGGCGCAACCGGTCTGGAGAAGCGGTGGGAATATTGAGAATCCGCGTTGTTTTTTCTTGATTTCGGAGACGTGTTTGTTCTCGCGGATTCGCGCGGACATC
>JALQWE010000934.1 GCA_023258825.1 Planctomycetaceae bacterium
GAATGTGCCCAGTGCACGGTCGGCGACGGTGCATTGTTGCGTCCCTGTACGGACCTCGTTGCGGCCGGTTTTCGGGGAAGCCGGGATTTACCGGATTGGGCCATGTTGACTAGACTGCGGCCAGCCCGATGCATGGCAGGATGCCAATGGAGGCAGGCGGTGACAGGGACAGCCGAACGTGCTGGTACTGGCTGGTTCGGTGAGAATGTGGAGTTCAGGGATGAATGGTATTTTTTCGAGTATGATCTCGGGATCAATGTCGTCCTGGATGCTGGCCCAGGCGGCCGCGGACGCGGTATTGGAATCTCCGGATGTGTTGCAGCAGTTGAAGGCGGTTCTGGAAACAGATTTCAGCACGGCCATGATGATTCGTGTCGTGACGCGCTGGGTACCTTCCCTGCTGGCTGCGTTGCTGGTCTTTCTGGCTGGGCGTGTGCTGTCGCGTGTGGTCACAAGAATGATCGACCAGGCGGCGCGAACAGCGAGGATGGATGAAACACTGGCGCGATTTGTGGGCAACGTGGCCTCCATCGGAATGCTGATGGTCGCCTGCATCGCGTCGCTTGGCTGTCTGGGTGTGGACACAACGTCGATGAGTGCGGTGCTGGTGGCTTCGGGGTTTGCCATCGGCATGGCGCTGCAGGGATCATTGAGCAATGTGGCTTCCGGCGTGCTGCTGGTTTTCTTCCGTCCCTTTCGGGTGGGTGATCTGATTGAAGTGAATTCCGTACAGGGAAAGGTGGTGGAGATTCAGATCTTCAACACGCTTCTGCTGAGTCCTGACAATGTGCGGATTGTGTTGCCAAACGTTTCGATTACCAGCGGGATGATTCGCAATCTGTCGGCCGAGCCCACGCGTCGGATCGACCTGGTGATTGGCTGCAGCTACAACGATTCGCTACGGGATGTACGGGCGTTGCTGGAGCAGATCGTGGCCTCAGAACCGAAGATTCTGGCGACACCGGCCCCGGTCATTGCGGTGCTTGAGCTGGCGGAAAGCAGCGTGAATTTTGTGGTTCGTCCATGGGTGAACAGCGCGGACTATCACACCGTCAAATTCAGTCTGACGGAAAAAATCAAACTGGGCTTCGATGAACGCGGTCTGACGATTCCGTTTCCATCGCGCGACGTGTTTGTCCATCATTCAGGTGGTGCGATGTCGATTCCGATTCTGGATGCTGCTGCGGCTGCTGCAGCCTGACGTCAGTCCGGGAATGTTATGACTCCAGCACCCTCCGCAGAAACTCAGGCCCTGCTGCAGGTATTGCGGAGGGCACTCCTGCGCTACGCACCGACAGCCGAAGGATTTCTGCTGGCCGTTTCCGGTGGTCTGGACAGCATGGCGCTGCTGCATCTGGCGGCAGAGAGTGGACTGGGGAGCGAAGGCCGTCTGGTGGTGGCCCATCTGAATCACGGCCTGCGTGGTGAAGAGAGTCGACAGGACGCTGAGTTGGTGCGTGTGGCGGCGGAACGCCTCGGTTTGCCTGTGGTGGTGGAGGAATTGGCAGAGAGTGAGCTGCGGCAGCGTTCCGGAGAAACACTGGAAGAAGCGGCCAGAAAGGTCCGCTATCAGTTTCTGCAGCGTGTGGCGGAAGAGCAGCGTTTGCC
>JALQWE010000935.1 GCA_023258825.1 Planctomycetaceae bacterium
CAAGTCACACGATTCAGCGTCGTCGGCTACATGGGGCACTTGTGAGATATCGGTTGACAGATATCAACGCGTTTGACACAACGATTTTTGGGGCGGGATTTTTGGGGCCAGCCATCTATTGCGGGCGGTTACAAGTGACGGAACCAGCGACACTTGCGTCGACGGGTTGGTGGGATTCCGCGATTTGAGATGCAGCAATGGATGGGCTATCCCCCGCAGCCGTGGCTTGGAGAACCCAGACCGGTGCGCCCCGCGATCCAGCGCTTCCGCAGGCCGTGTTCCGTGGTGTTCAGCCGTGGTCGAAAGAGATTTCCACTGCTCAGTCGCAGCGGCAGAATTACTGACCACAGACCTTGGCCGTTGGTTGTCGATCCCAATTCAGAGGTTCACGCATGACGTTGCGACTGAAAGGCGGAGTCGTCAAGCTGTGGGGGGAACTTGCGCTGAAGATCGCCAGATGGGGGGCCTCCACTTGCTTTGTTTACCCGATCCAGGCCACGACTCCGCTCGTTTCCAATTCTTTCACTTTATTTGTCGGAATTCAGGTTTGAATGCGTCGCCGCTTTCTGTCTCACGCGAACCTTTCCATACGGCAGCTGTCACTGGTGAAAAAATCCTTCTAAGATGTTTGAAATCGGAGGTCACGACGATGGAACTCATAAACCTCTCTGCTGAGCCGATTGGCAGATTGCACTCCTGGATACCACATGACCTCGAAGCAGAGCGAATTGTTTTTCTGCCGGACGCGTGTCCAGGAAAATCGCCGCTACCGACAGGGACCGCTGTGCTGACGCGTCAGGCCAACTGGCGCAAATTTGCAGTTTCCGATTGTGGATGCGGAATGCGGCTCCTGCGATCCGAGTTATCAGCAGCGGAGCTGGACCTCGTTCGTTGGGATCGCGTGGCGGATCGTCTTCGCGCCAACAGAGGTGGTCTTGGTGACCTTGGCGGTGGTAATCACTTTCTGGATGCACTCGAACCCTACGACGATGGGCCGCTTCACTTTTTGATTCACACTGGATCTCGCAATGAATCCGGACATGTCGACGCATTTATTGATGATCCAGACCGTTTCGACGATGAATTCGATCGCGTCGTAAGCTGGGCTGCCGACAATAGGGCGGCGATACATGAATCCATCAGCCAGATTTTCGGCAAGGTCGAGCTCGTGCTCGATCTTCCGCATAACACCTACGAGATACTTGATGATGGTGCCGCTGTGATCCGCAAGGGATCGGTTCATGTTGAGCCCGGTGATTTATCCATTCTGCCGTCGCACATGTCCGGGGATGTCGTGCTGGTTCGTGCAGGCGAGCGCGTGGCTGACATTCTGTTCTCAATCAGTCACGGCACTGGACGAAAAATGTCACGCGCTGCTTGTAAACCTCTTGCCGAATCGTTTGATTTCGCAGCGATGCGGCAACGCGTCTTGATTCCGACAGGTGTTGACGACAGTTCGTTGCGTACGGACGGACCGTTCGCTTATCGAGACCTTGACGAATGTCTTGCGCTGATCGAGGGTTATGTTGAACAAGTCACACGATTCAGCGTCGTCGGCTACATGGGGCACTTGTGAGATATCGGTTGACAGATATCAACGCGTTTGAC
>JALQWE010000936.1 GCA_023258825.1 Planctomycetaceae bacterium
AGGGGTTGACCTAAAAGCGTTGAATGAAAGCATCGAAGGGGGGCACTTTTCTAACTTTGAAGTAATGGAAATGGGTGCGGCTTTTATTCTGACGCTACAAGCGATGCCTCAAGTAACAATTGCCAAAGTCAACGGTCATTGTTACACAGGAGCTACCGAATTGATGCTTGCGTTTGACTTAGTGTATGCTGCCGACGAAGCCCAAATCGGGGACACGCATACTAAGTGGGGGATTGCCCCCAAATGGGGAATGACTCAGCGCCTGCAACAAAAAGTAGGTTTGATGAAGGCGATGGAACTTTCGTTTACGGCCCAACCCGTGTCGGGCAAAGAGGCAGAGCGGATAGGGTTGGTAAACAAGTCGGTGCCCTTGGCAGAGTTAGAACCGACAGTAAACCAAGTAGTTGAAAAAATAAAAGGTAATTCGGCGCAAACCATTGCCGCCATGAAAAACATGTATTATTTCGGTGCCCAACATGGTCTTCACCGAGGCTTAGAATACGAATGGCAAGCCGATTTTAAAATCACCGACCGCGAGGAGTTTTTGAGGAATTTTGAGAAGAATAAGTAGGTTCAATTCACCACTCCACCACCACCAACCCCACTCCCTGGCGCTCCAAGGAAGTAGTAATAATCAGCTGATTATTTTGAACGGTTTGGGTTTGAGCTGCGCCTAGCTGTGCCAACTGCCCCGCTTTCTCCAGTTCCTTGATTTGCTCGGGAGTTGGATTAGTAGGGGAACCCATTTTTTTCCATACTTCGTAGCTGTTGCTATGTTGGCTGTCGATGCGGTAGTGGGTAATTTTGACCTTTTTGGCAGGAAGGTGGTCAAACGTTAACTGTACTGGAGAAGCAGCGGAAGAAACGTCGTCGTCGTGGTAGTTCCAAAAAAGTACGGTGGCTTTTCGTTGATCTTTGGCGGCCAATCCACCCACGTCGGGGGTCGTTTTTCGTACGCTCGAATCCCGAACCGTTAAGGTGGGATACATCAAGTTTCCTTTGACTTCTACGCGTTGGCCGCTCATTTTGCCAAACATCCGAAATACGTTCAGCACGGGTTTGTCCACGCCGTTGGTGGCCAAATCGCGGAATCCATAAAACCAGGGCTGATCTTCAAACTCAAATGACCACGACACGGCCCCTTTAAAATTGACTTGGTGGAGGTCGGCCAAGGCGTATTTTCGGGCAAAAGATGCGGCGGTGTAGCTTGAGTACATGGTGCCGTTGCGGTAGGCGTTTTGTGGGTCGGTTTTCATACCACAGGCCGCGCAGCCTTCGGGGTCAGACTCACCGATGACGATGGGCAAGTGTTTTAATTCGGGAAAAGAAGCAACTATCTGAAAACCCGTTGAAATATCACGAAGCTGCGTTCCCATGTTCATCTGAACGTGCCCGTTGATGAGTTTAGGCGCGCCTTTGGCATGAAAGGCAATAAAATCGAGGGGAGTGCCGATTTTACCTGTTACGTAATTGGTATCAGAAACACAGTGTTTTAAGAATTTTTTCAGAAAATCACCACCACGGCTTCCCGCAGGGCCTGTGACGTGAGGGCCGCCGATTTTGGCCGTTGGTAATGCGCGCCGAACGGCATCGACCGAGTAATCGTAT
>JALQWE010000937.1 GCA_023258825.1 Planctomycetaceae bacterium
CTGGTCGTCGTTACTTCCCTCTCCGAACAGAAACGAGCAACCAAAGAAGACAGCGCATTTGTCCGGCTGCGCATTCGCCGGGACCACAGTTGTCCTTCGACCAAATCGATCCGTGCTGTACCGTGCATCCCAGACCTGATTCTGATCAATCAGCAAGCGACACTGCACGCTGGTTTCAGGCCGCAGAGCAATCCCCAGGTCAGCGTCCGAACGATAGAAAGCTCCCGGGTTGAGGTATTCGCCTTCATAAACCTTCTGAGGGCCGGGTGGCCTGCGAGCATTCAGCAATCCAAAAAATGCTTCCAGTCCGGACAGAAAGGCGGCACACAACAGCAAACTCACCAGCCCGGCAAGCGCCGGCGCAACACCTTTCTTCCTGAGTAACAGTCGCAACCGAAAATCGCTCGTTGCCTGAACACATCCCAGCGCGACCGGCAGCACCAGCACCGTAAAACTCACGACAACCACTAACCGCCCGGACGAGAACGCCTGCCCCAGCCCCAGTAGAGATCCTGTGAGATACAAACCAGTAGCCACGAGTGACACAGCTATCAGCATCGTCCTGATGGACCACGGACGATTGTGAAGTCGGGGTAACCCCAGCAACCCAGGCCCCAGCCTGTCCCACAGAATCACACCAACAACCAACAAGGCCACATGCAGAGGGACGAGTGCCAGCGAGGGATGGCGTTCATGGGTGAACCCATCCCACCAACTTCCAACACGCAGTCCCAACAGCACCAGCAGCGCGAGTGCAAGCGAGTGCAGCCACATTGAACGAGAATCGGAAGGTCGCATAGCAATCTGTTGGAAGTTGCGGGACACGTGAATTAACGAGCGGTGAACACGACAAACAGGCGGCAATTCAAACGGCCTGAATCACCACTCGCGCGTTCGTGTTCCCTGAGAATCACATTGACTTTATTCCATTGACAAACAGGCAGATCAGAATCATCAGATCAGCGATGAAGCTTCGACGAGTTTTGCCGCGGTTCAAAAGCATCCCCGATCGGGGGTACTGCTTAAAACAGCGTGTAAATGAATGGGGCAACTGCTGTCGTCGACAGCAATAACAGCCCACCCAACAGCAGCATCATCACCACAATTGGTCCCAACCACCACTTCTTGTTGCTCTTAAGGAAACCCCAGAATTCACCGACGATTGAGCCGCCGGATTCAGTCTCGGCAATTTTTCTGAAGTCTGAGTTGTCTGTCATCTGGTCACCATCTCCAAGCCGTTCGGGATTCCATCAAATCCGCCGCGGATTCACACAACTTTGCCATGAACCCTGCACTGTTTCTCTGTCAACTACGCTCTATTAGATTCCCCGGAGGGGACCTCAGTATTGCCGCAAATAGCGTCTCGCATCTGTCTGGGGCGTACGTGCCTGCCAGTAACTGTCTGCCATTGGCTTCCTCAGTCGCAGGGGATCGTGCCCCAGACCACGCAGAATCATGCCAAGCGGAAAAAAAACGCCGTAAAAAAGAACTGCGAGCAGCACGTGCGAGACGACCCAACCAATTGGAAAGGCAAGGATCATCCAGCCCACGAAGATGGGCTTCAGCCACAGCGGACGTATCGCCCCCAGCAGACCACCGCTCAC
>JALQWE010000938.1 GCA_023258825.1 Planctomycetaceae bacterium
AGGAACCAATAGTGCGGAGCACCCTCCGGGCCTTTAGGCTATTGGTTCCTGACCCCTTTTCTGCCCCACCCACCTCAGTTCTCAGCCCCACCCGCATCCCGCCGAATTCACTCTGTTCGGCGGCAGGAGCATTCGCCATGCTGAAACCAGAATTCCTGATCAGCCGTCGCCAACTGCTCAGCATCGGCGCTGCCGGTGTGACTGGAACCGCCCTGCCCTGCTTTCAACGTCCGGTCGTGGCCGGTTCGCACCCCGCCACGGCCCGTGCCAAATCGGTGCTCATCGTCATGCTCAGTGGCGGTCCCAGCCAGCTCGACACTCTGGACCCCAAACCGGAAGCTCCGCTGGAGGTGCGTGGCGAATTCAGCGCGATCTCCACCGCGATCCCTTCCGTGGCTGTCTGTGAACACCTGCCGCGACTGGCCTCGACACTGGACCGCTGGGCGATTGTCCGTTCCATGGCGCACAAGGAACACAACCATCTGCTCGCCACACACATCGCGCTCACCGGCCGGCCAACTCCGATCCCTCGTGGTGGCAGTGACCTTGACCGTGTCGAATCCCGCAATGACTTTCCCAACTTCGCGGCCGCACTGGATTTCATTCGTCCGGCAACCAGCGGAATCCCCACCGGCGTTTCGCTTCCCAACTACCTGATCGAAGGTCCGCTCACATGGCCCGGTCAGCATGCCGGCTTCCTGGGAACTCGTCATGACCCCTGGCAGATCAATCATGACCCCAATGATCCGGCCTTCCAGGTGGATTCGCTGTCGCTGCCCAAAGACATCCCGGGTCAGAGGCTGGTCAGTCGACGTCAGTTGCTGGACCAGCTGAATCTGAACGACAGTCAGCTGAAGGCGGATACGCGGGCGGTGGCGTTCGGCGAACAGCAGGACGTCGCCTTCTCACTCCTGACTTCCGCCCGTGTTGCCGAAGCCTTTCGGATTGATCAGGAACCGGAGGACTGTCGCGCGCGGTATGGCCGTAACAAGTTCGGGCAGTCACTGCTGCTCTCGCGCCGCCTGCTGGAAGCCGGAATTCCCGTTGTCCAGGCCACCATGGGCATCGTGCAGACCTGGGACACGCATGTGGACAACTGGGGCCGTCTGAAAAACACCCTGCTGCCACAGCTGGATCTGGGTCTGGCAGCTCTGATGGAGGATCTGCAGAGGACCGGGCTGCTGGACCAGACCATGGTGATCGTGATGGGTGAATTCGGCCGCACGCCCCGAGTCTCAACGCTGCCTGGTCAGTCCGTTCCGGGACGTGACCACTGGGCTCACGCCTATTCCGCACTCTTCGCCGGGGCCGGAATTCGGGGGGGCCAGATTGTGGGCGAAACGGATGCCATCGCGGCCTGGCCTGTGTCGCGTTCCTGGACACCCGCTGATGTCGGCACGACCATCTTTCACGCCCTCGGTGTGCCGGACGATGCCGCGGTGCTCGATCCGCTCAATCGCCCCAATCACCTGCTGAACGGTGAGGTCATTACGCCGCTGTTCACGGGGGCTTAAAAAAAGGGGCGGGGCAGAAAAAGGGGGCTTGAACCAATAGTGCGTGCTTGAAAAAAGGGGTCAGGTACCAATAGTGCGGAGCACCCT
>JALQWE010000939.1 GCA_023258825.1 Planctomycetaceae bacterium
TTCGGGCCTTTAGGCTATTGGTACCTGACTCCTTTTTCCGCCCTCAACAACTCACGCTGGCTGTAAGCCAGCGATCACGTCGCGAAGACGGCCGCGAGCGGTGTGCAGTCGGCGTTTGATGGTGCCGATCGGGCTGGCGAACTGTTCGCTCATTTCCTTCAGTGACGAGCCTTCGAAGTAGAAGGCCCAAAGAGTTTCCCGATCCAGGGGCGCCAATTGATCCAATCCGGCGCGAACCTGTTCGAGGTTTTCCTGTCGAATCATGGAGGACAGTGGTGTTTCAGCTGCCACGCCAAAGGTCTCCATGGTTTCCGACTCAAGGTAACATTCAGCAGGTTTGCGAATGGCTCGGTTGATCGACAGGCGGACCGCGATGCGAGTGAGCCAGCCGCTGAATCGTTCAGGCTCCTGCAATTGCGGAAGCTTGCGAAAGGCACGCAGGAACACTTCCTGAGTGACTTCGTCGGCTTCCGCGGAGTTGCGGAGCCGCTGCATGACGATTCGGTGAATGCGGGCCTGAAACCGCTCGATCAACTGATCAAAGGCAGTTCGATTTCCAAGTTTGGCCTGATCGACAAGGATCAGCAGACATTCCAATGGCAGGGGCTCGTTCATGATCACGCTCCGGAAGACACCGTCGGAAGACATCGCTGTTCCGGAGAACAGTCCGGATGACTTCCGAGTGCATGCTGGTGTTGAGGACTTGGTGTGATTAAGCGATTCGCAGAAAATGCGAGTGCCGGAAGCGGTGGTCATCAGTGAACAGGACGATGACGAGACGGACTTCCGGAGAGACAACGCTGAAGTGGCGACCCTGTCTGCGAACAACGATTTCGCGGCGTCACGCTTTGCCGTTGCCGGATCACAGGCCTGCTGATGAGGCGAAACGATCCGGACCTGCATTGCTGTAGAAGATGTTCAGGGTGAGCCGTGGGGCCTCGTTCAGGGTTTTCCGCTGCCAACCGACAGCAGCTGACAGCCATGTGCGCGATACGCACGTTTTGTCAGACTGAGCCAGCGTTGACAGGACGTCGAGGAGGAACACGACGACTTTCGACGCGTTATCCGTTGACACCCCTGATGTTCCGAGGAGAAACCGTGATGCCCGGCAGGCATCGCATGCATCGGTTTCCACATCTCTGTACGGACTGTGGAGACGCACACTGCGAACGCTCGCGCACTCACCACGGCAACATTGGCCACGGCTACGACGGTCTGAGCAATCATCGCGGTATTCAGCAGCATGGTTCTGCCTCCTCAATTGAAACCGAGCGATCCCACAGGGAAGCCCCGTTTCATAGTCCTCTGCCGCACACTGACGGCATTCAAAGCGAGCATCAACGTTGATGCCCGCGCACACACCATTCACCTTGAGCTGTCCGAACTGACAGCCATCCGGATCACATCCTGAGACGCATTGTACACGAACACAGTCGTTTTCAGGTGCTATTTTCCAGACCGGATTTTCCGGTTGTCCGGTGGGACACACCCAACCGTCATCTGGTTCGCGTTCAAAACGCCAGAAAACACGAATTTTGAAAAAAGGCCTGGAAATCAAGGCCGCGACAACAATACACGTGGAAAACGA
>JALQWE010000940.1 GCA_023258825.1 Planctomycetaceae bacterium
GGCAAGACGATCACGCCATCGGTGGTGTTGCTCGGTGAAGACGGCAAGGTCATCGTTGGTCCCTCCTTTGAACGCATCGCTGTCGAAGACCCGTCGCACGTCATCGAAGCCATCAAACGCGAGATGGGCAACAAAGATTTCTTTGTTGTTTACCAGAACAAGAAACTCAGTGCCGAATTCATCTCCGCGCTCATCCTGAAGAAAATGAAGCAGGATGCAGAAAAGGTCGTGGGCCCGATCGCCAACGCGGTGATCACCGTCCCCTACTACTTCAATGACGTCCGCCGCAAGGCTACTCAGGATGCCGGCAAGATCGCCGGGTTGAATGTCATCGACATTATCAACGAACCGACCGCAGCGACCCTTGCCTATGCGTGGAGTCGTGGTGAATTTGGTCGCACCGACCTGAAGCTCGACGAAAAAACGATCATGGTCTACGACCTCGGGGGTGGTACGTTTGACGTCACCGTCGTGCGTTACACCCCAACCAACTTCCGCGTGCTGGCGACCGACGGGGACGTGATGCTCGGAGGGTTGGACTGGAGTAAGCGACTGTCCGATCACCTTGTTGAGCAGTTCAAACGCAAGTTCGGCGTGGATCCCAGCCAGGATCCGGAAACGATGCTGACGTTCCAGCAGGAAGCTGAAGACGCCAAGCGGGACCTCAGTACCAAAACTCAGGTGCCGATCACCGTTTATTACAAGGGAAACACACTGTCAGTGTCCGTCTCCCGCACGGATTACGAGCGAATGACGGCGGACCTGCTGCAGCGCACCAAGGACACGACCGAGCTGGTGCTTCAGCAGGCTGGTGTTTCCCCGGGATCCCTGGACGAAATTGTGCTTGTCGGTGGATCAACCTACATGCCCGTGGTGGAACAGATGCTTCGTGAAGTCTGTCGCAAAGAGCCATCCCGTGCCCTCGCCCCGGAACGTGCTGTGGCCGAAGGCGCTGCAATCCATGCTGCCATTCTGCAGGCCCGCCATGGCGTGAATTCGGGCGGCGTCGTGGAAGCCCTGGAAAAACGGCTCAAGGCGGTCCGCACCACCGACGTGAACTCGCACTCGCTGGGAATCAAGATCAGCGATCCCAAAGACCGCAGTCGCAAGATCAATCACATCATGATTCCACGCAACACGCCCGTGCCGCACAGCGTTCGACAGCGGTTCGGAACCAACAGCGATGGACAGCAGCGAATTCACGTGGAAATCCTCGAAGGTGACGCCATCGATCCCGCAGCCTGCGAAATGATCGGTGATTTTCGAGTATTCAATCTGCCGTCCAACCTGCCCAAGGGGTCTCCGATCGAAATCACCTACTCTTACGACTCGGCAGGACGCATCAGCGCCGAGGCAAAAGAGCTGACCGGAAACAACAAGGCCAGCACGGAAATCGTGCGTTCAGGTGGCATGAACGAAACTCAGATCACCGACGCGCTGTCGACTCTGCAGACCCAGTACGAAGTGGAGTAAGTACGAACGACTGCTCTTCGGACCGTGTGTGGCCTTCAACCGCTGAAGTTGCCACCCACCGTCGGTCGACAGAAACTGACACCGGATCAGGACTCTTTCCAGGGTGGTCTCTT
>JALQWE010000093.1 GCA_023258825.1 Planctomycetaceae bacterium
AGCGCCGGGAAGGCCCCCAGCACCACCTCCACCAGCGCGGTGTACATTACACAGAACACCATGGCCCTCCGCGGAAACAGCACACCGACAAGCAGAAATACGGCCGCATAGGCCAGTGCCGACAGAAAACTCAGACGGACCATCGCCAGCCAGATCTGGTACTTGCTGAACGCATTGCTGATCCATAACCCGGCTGTGACTCCGGTGACCGCTGCTGTGAATCCCCAGGTAAATGCCACGGCAAATTTCCCGAGCAGCAGGTGAAAGATTCCGTGGGGCCGAGTCGCGAGGTAGACCCAGCTGCGCTGTTCAAGCTCCGACGCAATCGCAGGACCAGCCATCAACAGCACACTCATCGCTGTACAGACGCAGGGAACGGTCACGTAAAACATCAGTGACCAGACGGAATCGCGTTCTGCGGCCGGGATGTCGCCCTCCATATGCTGGATCCACGTCATCAGCGCTGTGACCAGCACCGGGAAGACAGCCATCACCAGCCACCAGGCCATCCGGCCGGTTGTCAGTGACTTCTTCCATTCGTAAACAAAAACAGCACGCAGGATGTTCACAACTCACCTCGGTGAATCTTCATGAGTGAATTGAACAGGGACTGCAGAGAATCATCCGCAGTGCGGATTTCAAAAACGATCATGTCCCGAGAATGAATCCATCGCACCAGTTCTGAGGTGAGTCCAGAGGCATTGCCGGTGCTGATCTGAACTGTTTCGCCGGCCGGTCCGGGCTGAATGCGCACAGCTTCTGCCAATCCGGCCTGCAACACCATCGCCGCAAGTTCCCGGCCGTGGGTACAGCGAATTCGGATGTCCATCGGCACCTGAAACAACAGTTCATGCACTTCAGCCGCGGTCCCCGAAGCCAGTAGCCGACCACCGGAAATCAGCAGAAACGACTGCGTCAGTGCCTCCACTTCATGCAGCACATGGCTGGCAATGATGATACTGCGTCCCTGACGAATCCAGTCTCGCAGCAGCTCCGTCATGTCCGCTCGACCAATCGGATCCAGACCACTCAGCGGCTCATCCAGAATCAGCAACTCCGGGGAATGGGCGATCGCCTGAGCCAGTTTGGTTCGCTGACGCATGCCGCGGGAATACCCGGAAATCGGGCGTCGCATGCCTTCGGCCATCCCCACAATTCCCAGCGTTTCTTCAGCCCGCTGCCGTGCCTGGCGCCGGCCAACCCCCTGCATCTCCAGCAGATAGGTGACCCAATCGAGCCCCGTCACACTCGCATACATGCCTTCGAAGCCCGGGCAAAACCCGATGCGCCGCATCAATTCCGCATTGTCTCGCGGTGACTGGCCCAGCACTGTGACTGCCCCGCGCGTCGGCCGCAGTTGTCCGATCAGCAGATTCAGCATCGTGCTTTTACCGGCACCATTCGGGCCCAGCAGACCGTAGGCTCCCGGTGGCAGCTCCAGTGTCACGTCGTTGACGCCCAGAACATTGCCGTACAGTTTTGTCACATTCTGAAAACCGATCATGGTGCTCATTCTGACGGCCCTCAGATCTGCAAAGGAGCAGAAACGCGGCGATAAAGTACCGCTGATGACAATACCGTGATCAACCCCAGCAGGATCAAACGCATCTCGATGCCCTGCACCTGGAAATTCGTGTCCAGAATCCAGGCTGCAACGTCACTGAAGACGTGAAACAAAGAGACACACTGCAGCAGCGAGGTGGCTTCTGATGACATCATCGGCATGATCGCCGCGTAGGTCAGGAATCCGAGAATCCAGATGGCAAACCAGCCGAACGAGGCATAGCGTGACTCCGTCGTCAGCGATGACAGCATCAGTGACAACAGCGTGCAGGGGACGACCATCATCAGTGAGACCAGCAGAATCTTCAGCGGCAGGTCCCATGTCGAACTCAGAACACTCAGATCAGGAGACAACAATACTCCCATCAGAAACAGAAGTAACGCAGGAACCAACGTGATCATCAGCAGAAAAAACATGACCGAAGCCGCTTTGCCCAGGATGTACTGAATCCGGGTCAGCGGTCTCGAAAAATACAGCAGAAAGGCACGCGATCGAAAATCCTGTGAAATCAGGGGAGGAACGATGACACCGATCATAGGGATCAGAATGAACGGCTGAGAACGGCGGAACAACGTCAGCAGCAACGCTGACCAGAACAGGTGTCTCTCTGTTCCTGGCGAAGCCGTGCGCCGCTGCACCAGTTCTGACACATTGGAAAACTGTCGCCGCCCCCCAGCCCCGGGTTCCAGCAGCATCTGCGATAACCCAATGACCGCTTCTCCGGCAAACTCGTCCCGGCCACTTGCCTGCTCATACACAAAAATCAGAAACCCCATCAACGCCGCCGGCATCCAGGCGAAAAACATCATCCTCCGCAGCCACATACTTAACCAGGCACGACGGATGCCGATTTCAGCAACGACCATCCAGCGCGTCAGCAGGGCTGCTCGTACACCATGCCACTCTCGATATCCCGGATCATGTATTGGCACGTTGCACCTCTCTCACCGCATCCAGAAAAATCTGTTCCAGAGAATTTCTGGAGGGGCTCATGTTGCGTATCACACATCCGGACGCAGCAGCAGACTCCCACAGTCGACCACTCACATCTTCCGCTAACCCGTCAACTCGAAGTTGCTGAACGTCCGTCAACTCAGCATTCATGCCCGCGGACTGCAGAGCCCTGAGAAAGGCCGCCGAATCCCCGTGAACATTCAAATGCAGCGACGGGCTTGGCATCCTCAGCAGAAACTCCAGACTCTCACTGACACGAACAGTGCCTCCGGCGAGAATCACCACGTAATCACAGACGGCCTGAACATCCGGGAGAATATGAGTACAGAGTATGACGGATTTTCCAAAATCCCGCGACAGGATGCGGATGCGATTCAGCATCGCCTCACGCTCCTCCGGATCCAACCCCGTTGTCGGCTCATCCAGAATCAGCAGCCGCGGATCGTGGACAATCGCCATTGCAAACCGCAGCTTTTGGCGCATTCCGGTAGAATACGTTTCCACGGGGCGGTAACGCTCCTGACCCGCTCCGCAGAAATCCAGAATCTCGTGCCCCCGACGAATCGCCTCCGTCCCCTCCATACCAGACAATCGCGCGGCAACCTGCATGGTCTCGATGCCCGATAAACCATGAATGTAGCAATCGTCCTCAGGCATATATCCAATCTGATTGCGGACCTGGTCCGTTGAAGTGCCCAGCGGAATCCCCAGAACGTGTCCCGTTCCCTGATTCACAGCCACAAGGCCCAGCAGCACCTTAATCAGAGTACTCTTGCCAGCTCCGTTCGGCCCCAGCAGGCCCGTGACTCCCGGAAACACTCTCAGGTTGACATTCGTCAGAGCCCGGAACCGGCCGTAATCCTTGGTCAGTCCCTGAAGTTCGATCAACGCAGACATTGGGGCCGCTGATTCCTGTCAAACGAGGAAATACCCGGGGCGATAAGCAGGAAAAAATTCGCTTCTCACCTCAGGACTATCGCCTAGCCCGGCCCATGAAGCAAGCCCCCACGATCGGAAAAGCCACAAACCGTCCGCTACGATTCGGTCCTCACCGTCAACCCCGGTCGCTACGCCTCGCAGCGGAGGTCTTCTGCCACTGCCAGGTGCTGCCACTGCCAGGTGCCATGCACCGTCGTCTCCACCGCCGCCAAACGAACAATTGGATCTGCAGATCGCCGCCCGGCACCGCAGCAGGTTGTTTTCACGGAGCTTTCGTCGTCAGGATCCGAATAGTCAGACTCTCAGCAGACGGAAAAATCGTTACAGCAGGATTCGTTGACACAAACCACCGAGATTGGCACCGGAGTACTTACCGTTTCGGCAAATCCTGCGGAATACGGCAATCGGACGACGATACACGACATAGAGTTGGGCGCTCTGCGCAATATCTGAGGCCTTCTCGGGGTTTTTCAGGCAGAAATTGGCGTCAAATGGCTGCTGGTTTCTGTGAAGCAGAGTGCCGGGCAGCAGCTCGTTCATGAGCCAGAAGGAGGTGCTCCTTCTGTCAGGGAGTTGATCCGGGATCTTTTACTGTCTGCCTCCGGGGTCCGTGTGTGACTCCGGGTTCATCAGAACCAGCGGGCAGCAATCATTCACGACGAAGATTGACCAGGGACTGGACATGTTGGTACTCAGCCGTAAGAAAGATGAAAAGATTGTCATCGGCGATTCCATTACGCTGATGGTCATTGAGATCCGTGGTGACAAAGTGCGACTGGGAATTGAAGCTCCCAGAGACGTCACGGTGCATCGCGAAGAGGTCTACGAAGCCATCCGTCGCGAGACGACTCCCGACCAGAAGGCCTGAGTACCCAACCGACGTCCGTAAAGGATTCACGGACCAGTGAACTCGTTGCTGTTGCGTTCCCTGAGCACAGCACTGTTTTTCTGTTCCGAGCGGCCGTTGTCCCGGCGTCCCTGCGTGCATGCGGCAGTCGCTCTGGAACCGTTGATCCATAAGAAATCCGGCAGCGTTGATCGCCCGCCGGCACTGAAGCTCGCTGCGCTCACGACGAATCGACCATGTGGGCGATGACGAACGCTGCTCCCGGAGTTTCGGGTAATCATTTTTCAGCGAGTGGTCGTAAAACTCGCTGAGTGACTCGAGTGAAATGGCGCGCGACGCACGCTCCATTGGGTGAGCGATGTTGCTCGTTCACTCACGCTGAGTGGCGCACGGATTGGCAGCAGAGTCGAAGGCATTCTCTGCGTGACGCGCACCCCTGTCGTGCTGCGCCGCTGCCGGCGGAAATTCACCCCCGCATGGCCCTCGCTGCGTCCCGCATTCAACAGTCACCGGGGAAAAACGGCGTCCACGCCAATCGGGGCTTGTCCTGAATCCGACAGGATGGGAGAATCGGTCCGGACCGTGATGGCAATTCTGCCTTCTCCCCGCTTCACTCCTTCCTTCAGGAACCGCGTACGTGACGACTCTGGCCCCTATGCTGCTGCTCCATGCATCCGACAACGTTGCTGTGGCAAGACGTCCATTACTGGCCGGTGAAGTGCTGTCCGTTGCGGGTCAACAGATCAGAGTGGCTGAGCCAATTCCAGCCAATCACAAACTGGCAATTGCACCGATCGATACCGGGAGAACGATTCGCAAGTTTGGCCAACCCATCGGCTCAGCCTCACAGCCGATCGGCCCCGGTCAGTGGGTCCACACGCATAACGTCAGTATCGAACGCGAAAAATCCGGGTATGAGTTCGGGACCGAGCTGATCGAATTCCCCAAACCCGCGCCCAGGACTTTTCAGGGGTATCGACGAAAAGATGGCCGCGTAGGGACTCGTAACTACATCGCCGTCATCAGCACAGTGAACTGCTCGGCCACGACCTCGCGTTACGTCGCACAGGAACTGGCCCGAACAGACCTCAGTCGCTACCCGCACATCGATGGCGTCATTCCGGTTGTTCACAAGAGCGGTTGTGCGTTTGCTTACAACAGCGATGACCATCTGCTGCTGAATCGCACGCTTGCAGGATTTGCTCGCCACCCGAATATCGCCGCATGCCTTGTGCTTGGCCTTGGCTGCGAAACGGCACAGGCCAGCCATCTGCAGCAAACACAGGGCCTTGTGCAACTTGGCGGCGCGTCAGCGGGTGCCGCAGACGACCTGCCCATGATTCTCAATATCCAGGAAGTCGGCGGGGTGAGAAAAACGGTGGATCGCTCTCTGGGCGTTCTGCGTGAACTTCTGGCCGGAGCGAATGACGTTCGGCGTGAACCGATCCCTTTGTCTGAACTGATTCTCGGTCTGCAGTGTGGTGGAAGCGACGGGGCCAGCGGAATCACGGCGAACCCGGCACTGGGATATGCCAGCGACCTGCTGGTGGCACACGGAGGGGGCTCCGTTCTGGCAGAAACTCCGGAAGTTTACGGAGCTGAGCAGTTGCTCACCCGGCGTTCCGTATCTCGCGAAGTCGGAGAGAAATTGCTCGAACGAATTCGCTGGTGGGAAGATTACGCGAGGAAAAATAACGCCTCCATCGACAATAATCCCTCCTATGGAAACAAGCAGGGAGGACTCACGACCATCATCGAAAAGTCGCTGGGCGCTGTTGCCAAGGGCGGTACCGCACCGCTCACCGACGTGTTCCAGTTCGCCGAGCCAATCACTCGCAAAGGCTTTACGTTCATGGATACGCCGGGGTACGACCCCATTTCCGTCACTGGGTTGGTCGCCGGCGGCTGCCAGGTTGTGGTTTTCACCACCGGTCGTGGAAGCTGTTTCGGGTGCAAGCCGGCTCCGACAATTAAAGTCGCCACCAATACACCGCTCTTCCAGCGCATGCGCGAAGATATGGACCTGAACGCCGGAACAATTCTTGACGGAGCCTCAATTGAAAGCGTCGGACAGGACATCTTCGAAAAAATTATCTCCGTGGCCAGCGGCGAGCAAACGCTGAGTGAACAGCAGGGAATTGGTGACGAAGAGTTTTGCCCGTGGATGCCCGGACCGATCTTCTGATTCCCGCGATACCCCTTCCGTGGTACCGCCAGAACTCTTCAACAAGCTGTCATCAACATCGGCCATCTGATCATGGTGGAAGTGCTCTGCCGCCGCAGACACGCACGGCCGGTATGGTCTGGGCGACAGACGCTGGATGACTCGCTTAATCCATCAGCGCTCAACAAGCTTTCCGAAGTATCGTCAGACGGTTTCCACGTTGTTAAACTGCGGTGCCTGTTCATCAGAAACAGGTCTCTGTGGTGTATTCTCAGGTGGATTTCTAATTCCGGGGGGAAGTGCTGATGCGTTCACTTTGTTGGGGAGTGCTGCTTGGGTTGGCATTTGGGCTGACGGCAACGGGGCAGGAAAAAATCCCCGGGATCGGCCCGATTAGCGCGGTCCGGAAACTACAGACCGGGTTTGAATTCACGGAAGGGCCAGCTGTTGATTCCGCGGGCAACCTGTACTTCACCGATATTCCAAAGAATCGCATTCACAAACTGGATACGACTGGCGCTCTGTCAGTGTTCGTGGAACCATCCGGACACTGCAATGGCCTGATGGTCGTCGGGGAACGACTGCTGGCCTGTGAAATGGATGGCCGCCTCAAACAGTTCCTGCTCAAAGACGCCAGAGAAACCGTGCTGGCAGATCAGTTTGAAGGCAAACGTTTCAACGCCCCGAACGATCTGGTGATCGACAACACGGGCGGAATCTATTTCACCGATCCGAGATTCCGGGCACCGGACCCATGGCCGCAGGGCAAGGAAGCCGTGTACTACCGCGCCGCTGATGGAACGGTGACACGACTGATCGACGACCGTAAAGCCCCCAATGGCATCATCCTCTCACCGGACGAAAAAACGCTTTACATCATCCCCAGCATGGAAAAACAGATGTGGGCGTATGCCGTGGAGGGGCCGGGAAAAATCGGTCCCGGTAAACTGCTCTGCGAACTGCAGCAGCGCCCGGGTGAATCCAATGGAGGCGGTGACGGACTGACGATCGACACCAACGGTAATCTCTACATCACCTCGGGCGCCGGCATTCAGGTCGTCTCACCCGAAGGCACGATCAAAGGAATCATCGCCTTTCCGGAACAGCCAGCCAACGTCACATTCGGCGGTCCGGAACGAAAGCAGTTGATCGTGACAGCCCGAAAATCCGTCTACGCTGTCGATATGGAAGCCACAGGCTATGTTTTTCCGGGACCGCCCGTCACCACTGAAGTGCCACCGACACCCGAAACGCCGGCTGAAACACCGACAGAAGCTCCTGCCGAACCGAGCAAATAGCTGAACCGAGCAAACAATTGTCTCACCCCCACAGATCCCGCTACCGATCCGCAGGATCGCGGGCTGTCCGGGAATATAAACTCAAGGGTTTGCTGCAATCGGTACGGGGCCTGACAACAGGCCCTGTCCCGTGCTTGCTGCGTCTGGTTCCTGAACAGTCAATTCACAAACACGCCCGCAACAGCGGCAAGCGGCCCGCCGCTGTTGCTCCGGCAAGCGACTCAGTAGAAGGCTGTCGCCAGTTTGCGACGATACTCAGATGCCAGCTTCGATCGGGCTCCCATCACAGTCAGTAGCTGGACCATCACTTCCTTGGCCTGCATCCCCACACCAGACCGGTCCTGGCGGACAATCTCCAGCAGAAGTTCACAGGCCTCTTCAAAGCGGCTGTCCGCGCCGTACGCCTCTGCCAAAAGCAGTTTCAGGCTGAGGTCCGCAGGGTTCGCTTCCAACGCTCGTCGCGCCTCGGCGACGCCACCGGAATCTTCGACCTGACTCCGCATTTCCAGTTGCGACTTCAGGACCTCGGCTTCCGGCTCCAGGTATCCGCGTTTCTCCAGCTCGTCCCCTATCTCACGGGCTTCCAGATCCCGATTCAGCTCCATCAGAACTCGTGCATGCGCGATGCGAAATTCACTGGTTTCCGGCTCCAGTTCTCCTGCACGACGATAACACACTTCGGCCTCGGCGAGTTGCCCCTCTGCCTCATGCTGTTGTGCCTTTTCCCACGCTTCCATAGCTGGTGAGGGCAGAAATCCGGCTAGCCACTGCCGCAACTCGGCTTCCTGCTTCAAACCAGCAAAGTGACTTGCAGGCTGCCCCTGTACCATTGCGACGACAAAGGGAATCGACTGGACACCAAACGCTCCGGCAATCTCAGGAACCGCGTCCACGTTGACTTTCACAAGGCAGAATGCACCGTTCATCTCCCGAGCCAGCTTCTCAAGCAGCGGCATCAGCTGACGACACGGTCCGCACCATTCCGCCCAGAAATCCACGACGACGGGACGTTCCATCGATTGCTGAATCACATCCTCGCGGAATGTTTCCATCGATGTGTTAATGATGACCTGTGGTGCTGATTCGCTCATGACTGGACATTCTGAAATCAAAGTGTGTTCGACGGGCTGAGTTGAAAACCGGAGTATTCGCGAGGCTGGGCGATTTTCAACGATCACAGACAACAACGCTCCCCGGCAGATCTGTGGTCCGGGCAACGTTCACTGAGCCTCAATGCACTGTGGCAACGTCCACTCGAATGTCCGCTGCGGCCAGTACAGGCCCCTTTGTGAAGTTCCCGATTGCGTCCCCGAGGCTGTACTAAGCCCCAGGTCGGTGCTGACAATCAGGGATGACGCTTTCAGTCGAGTGGCAGCCAGTGGCCACCTGCAAGCGTCATGCCCCCACATTCTCCGGTGGACATTCCTGCAGAGACAGCCAGAAATCTGCCCATTGGCCAAAGTTCTCTTCAACGCTGATCCTCAGCCTCCTCAGTCCTGGAATTGTCTGCAACTTCAGGCGGTAGTTTAACGTTTCCGCCATCCAGCGTGAAATCAATTCGGCTGTGGTATTCTCAACAGGCAGGATCAGGCAGTCTTCGCGAGGAAACAACCACCTTCGGCGTTCAAAAACCGCCGTGACCTCGGATTCATCCTCAGAGACTGTTACCTGAATTTGACGATGACGATCCGGCAACAACACTCGATGGTCCAACTCATGCACCAGCGTCTGCAGACCATCCCTCAGAGCAATGAAGTCGAAGACATAAAAGTTCTCATCAAGGTCCCCTTCGATTGCCGCTTCGACCCTCCAGTTGTGACCGTGTAGTCGCTCACAAATGTTGCCATTGAAGGTAATGAAGTGCGCCGCACTGAACACCAGTGTGTCCTTCATCACCCGCACACCAAAAGTCCCACCTGTCGCTCGTTGCATCGTGAACTGACGCCTCGTTCTGAAAATGTCTCTATCTGCTTCTCTGACTGCTGGTCGTTCGACCGCTGACTCAGCCAACAAATACCAGCCACAAAATCAAACAGGCCAGTCTGCCTCGCAGACTGGCCTGTTCCAGTATGACATCCCACCAGCCGCCGTAACTTA
This sequence comes from Planctomycetaceae bacterium, assembly GCA_023258825.1. GTDB lineage: Bacteria > Planctomycetota > Planctomycetia > Planctomycetales > Planctomycetaceae > SXXK01. The sequence continues at coordinate 9,864 of JALQWE010000093.1, forward strand.
TCGCACTCGGCCAGTCGCTTCCTGATTTTCGGCCTGCTCTTCACCCTGCTGACGTACCCGTGCTTCTGCTGATGTCATCAGCAACTGCCCCTGAGCAATGTGGCCGGGCTGGAAGAAGTTCCGATACCCGTGAATTCCCCTGACGCTCTTCGATGCCAGCTGTTCCCACGTCAGGTTGTCAGTACGCGTCCAGATGGCCGCCTGAGCAGACTGCTGATCAACAC
>JALQWE010000941.1 GCA_023258825.1 Planctomycetaceae bacterium
GGAAGGTCGAGAATGGCCAGAAGTCGGTCTATTTTCAGGCATCAAAAAAATTCCGGACTCCCTTGAATGCTGTTCGCTGCCTGGCGATTGACCATGAAGGCAAGCTGCTCGCTGGCGACTCTGCAACCCGTGACGTCTATCGTTTTGACGACAACGGCCAGCCTGTGCCGTTGACACAGGGTTGGATTGGGATTCCGATGGCGATTGCTGTGGCGGCTGATGGAACGATTTTTACGGCTGATCTGGAGCTGCATCGAATCTGGAAGATGCCGGCAGCGGGCAGTGCAAAGCCTGATGAATTTGCCGTCATCAATTCACCGCGTGGTTTGGCGCTGGATGCAGACGGGACCTTGTGGGTGCTTTCGACGTCCAGCAAAGATGGCCAGATTCAGAAGGTCACATCTGGCGGCCAGATTGAACCCTTCATCAAGGATCACCCGTTCAATCTGCCTCACAATCTGGTTCGGCGAGCGGATGGCACGATGTTTGTGACGGACAATTACGAGCACTGTGTTTGGAAGGTAGGACCTGATGGGAAGCCGGAAAAGTTTGTTTCCGGAACGCCTCTGGATCGACCGGTAGGTCTGTGCCTCAATGGCGACAGTTTGCTGGTCGCTGATCCTCACATTCGCACCATTTTTTCGCTTGGGGCTGATGCAAAGCTTTCGGTCCTGATTCAGTCACCGGTCCCGCCCCCAGCTGCGAAGTGATTGGCAAGGTGGCTTGAGGCAGGTCGCTCTTTCAGGGCCTCTGGGTTAACAACAATCGCCGGCCAGCGACGGATGGTACTGCTGTCCGGCATGCGGAGTCGGGTTATGAAACGTCGCAAATGGCCACTGGAAAATGCCAGCAGCTGGTTTCTGCTGGCGAGTGCCATGGACGTAGTGATGACTCATATCGTGCTGCATTTCAGTGCGACGGGGCAGACCAGTGCCGGGATCATTGAAGGCAATCCGGTGGCTCGCTGGGTCATCAGCCACTGGGGGCTCTACGGCATGGCAATTTTCAAGGCTTCGTTGTCATTGCTGGTGGTTGCGATTGCGCATGTGGTCTGGCGGGCTCGCCCGTGGCTGGGCCACGCGTTGCTCTGGGGCGGCACGGCGGTCGTAGGATCTGTCGTGGTTTACTCCATCCGACTGCTGCTTCAGCACCGCCTGCAGGGCGGATAACTGTCATCAACTGGAATGTCGGTCCAACTGTGGTCAGATGATTGACTGCCCCGGCAAAATCCATGATGCTTTGTGGCGGTTTTCCGTCTGAACTGATAGGCTCTGGCTTCAGTCTGTTTCCCCGTGGTTTTGAATTTGAGATTGGGACATGGCGTCACTGCATATTCTGGTTTGTCGCATCACAGGTCTGGCACTGCTGCTTGGCGCAGTCCAGGGCTCGGCGTGGGGGCAGGCCGCTCGGCCAGAGCCGATCAAGGTCCCGGACGCCATCGCTGCGACTGCTGAGGAAATGAAGCCCTACACCGAGCCGCTGGAGCACACCAGTTTCCGTCTCGAGATGGTCCCAATCCCCGGTGGCCGATTCCAGATGGGAAGTGCGGACACAGAAGCCGACCGTGGTGACGATGAGGGTCCC
>JALQWE010000942.1 GCA_023258825.1 Planctomycetaceae bacterium
GACGCAACAGACGCAGATCCGCAAGCCTCGTCGGCAGGTTTGGCGTTGCCACGGTCTGCGGGTGTGTTGCGAATGGGGTCGGCCGCCGACAGCCTGGATTCCTTCCAGCAGCGTCGTAGCGGCGAATGGATTCCGGTGGTGCTGCCAGTGGACGAGTCGCGTGCGGCGTCTGGTGAATCAACCGCCTCGGATCAGACTTCGAAGGCAGAGCAGGCAATCGGGGGAACAGGGATTTCGGCGGCCGAGAAGAATCGCAGTATTGACGAAGCACTGCCGCATTGGGTGGGTGTTTTGCCGAGCATCAATGCCACTCTGAATGGCCTATGCACCTTGCTGCTGATTGCGGGCTACCTTGCGATCCGTAGGTCTCAGCGTGTGCAGCATCGGAATCTGATGATGAGTGCCTTTGCGGTTTCGGTCGTGTTTCTGGCGTGCTACGTGACGTATCATGAGGCCCTGTATAAGTTTACTGGCGAACGCGGGCGAGCATTTGTGGGTTCTGATCTGGCACGGGTCCTGTATTTCGGGATCCTGATACCGCATGTCATTCTGGCGGCGGCAGTACCGGTACTGGCCCTTCGAGTCTTCTGGCTGGCATGGCGTCAACAATGGGTACGGCATCGGCGACTGGCCCGAATCACTCTACCAATCTGGCTGTTTGTGTCGATCACTGGTGTATTGATTTATGGGATGCTGTATCATTGGCCGTGGAGAACGATGGAGCCCACGCCGGTGATCCCCGGCAGCACGATTTAGTGCTGGGCAATGGTTTTCGGGGCCAGGGGCACCTGCAGCGTTGCTGGATGGAGTTTTGCGGGTTCGGCTCAGAAAAACGGTGACAAATCCACGCAGAATCCGGTAAACTCTCGGTACCGTTGCCGTGCAGCACGGTCTCGAAACAAAGACGTGTCGGTTACTTGAATTTGGTTGTTGAATTGACTGTGAGAGACTGCCATGCGGAAGTTGATTCGGCGAGGCCTGCTGACTGTGGCTCTTGGTCTGGCGTTGGGCATCGTGCCTGTGGCGGATCAGGCTGTTCAGGCCTGCCCGGGCTGCAAGACAGCGAATGAGACGGAGAGTTTGCGTCCGCGGGCGTACATGCTGAGTATTTTGTTCATGCTGGGCATGCCAGCGACGGTCTTTGCCGGGTTTGGGGTGGCCTTTTACCGCATGTCGCGGAAATCGATGCTGGACCAGGCCACACTGGACGCCTACCTGCAGCAGCAGGCAGAAAACCAGCGTGGGGACGTCGGTCCACAGGCCCGTGACTAAGTGATAAAGACCGGAAAATCCCTGCAAGTGGCCCCTGTTCCTGAAAACAACCGGCCTCTGGACTTGCAACCTCAGAATCAAGCTGCATACTTCGCGTCTCAATCGTCGACAACCAAGGCGAACGAAGCACACGGGCGATTAACTCAGTTGGCTAGAGTGCATCCCTTACAAGGATGAAGTCGGGGGTTCGAGTCCCTCATCGCCCATTTTGCCTTCTTTTTGTCGGCATCCATCTTCGGACCCTCGAAAAACACTGGTTTTTCGAGGGTCTTTTTTGTTGGTGGGTGCTGGTTGGGGCGGGT
>JALQWE010000943.1 GCA_023258825.1 Planctomycetaceae bacterium
CCGGTTCCTCAATCGCAACCGGTGGCTTCACGCCTCCAGGAGGGACACCCACATCGATGACAGGTTCACCGTCGACGGGCTGCATCCGCCGAGCAGTGCCTGCCGGAGCAATCAGCTGGGTCTGATTCAGACGTTCCAGCGGAAATCCATACTGCAGCGCTTCCTCAAATGTTCCAAACGGCTCGCCCCCATCTTTGCCGACAGCCGGCAGCAAGTACAGAATGTCCTGAGCAAATCCGTCGACAACAGAAGTAACACCCTGCGGCAGCACCAGTTCCGGGTGATCAAACGGAGCTTTGCGGAACTTGACTCGCGGGTCCGTCAGGTGCAGCATGAACTCAACCACCGCTGCAATCTTCTCAGGGTTGCCCTGCAGCTCGGGAATGCCACCGACATCCGGATCCAGATCCCGCCTGTTGGTGTTTCCGAAGTCGGAACCGCGAGTATAGAACTGGACGACTTCGTCCAGTGATTTCATGCCCCCGTTGTGCATGTAAGGCCCTGTCAGCTCAATGTTGCGAAGTGTGGAAGACTTGAAGGCACCATCCACCGCCACGCGATCACGCGGTCGCACAATCACTCGTTCATCGGGATTTCGCCCCTGCTGCTCCTGCCGACTGTAAGACAGCGGCCCAAACTTAGGATGGCTGGCGCCCACCCCGATATCTTCAGCCGTGGGACGCACCCCAATATTATAGAAACCACCGTCATAGAAAGCGGCCCCGACAGCCATCGGCATGAACTCAACCAAACCCTGCTCCGCACCACCCCGCAGCTCCTTCACTGTGGCACCAGCGAACTGCGGACCACCATGGCAGTTGATGCATTTGCCTTCATTCAGGAAGATGCTGAGCCCTGCTTTAGCTTTGGCTGACAAAGCACTTTGATCACCTTTGGCAAACTTATCATAGGGCGCCTGATCAGAGACCAGAGTGGACTGGTACATCATCAGCGACAGGCCCCAGAACAGCGAGAAATTAGCCTCCATCTGAGTGTAGCCACCAGAAGTGATCTCTTTCGAAGACCACCACTCCGGACGAAATGCCTCACGCACCAGGCGGGCGTAGCCAGCCTTTTCAGCGTCCAGGCCACGACCGCTGTAGTCCACATACAGTCCCAGGACGCTGTCGCTGCTGTCCACTTTCTGCTGCGCCAGCGGTCGCAGTGAAAACAGCTTGCGAGCGACATCGGGGAACTCACGAGCAATCCACGACATTTCAACAGAGCTGTTCACCGGGCCCACGGCCTGAGAAGCCAGCGAAGCATTCCGCAGCAGAATCCGCACTCGTTCCAGCTTTCCGGATGCATCGGCCTTCAGCACGCGAGCATCCGGATCAAGATCGCCAAACGGGTTCACACCGTTGAAGTAGTTGTTGGCTCGCCCGTCCCAGAACGTGCGGTCAAAGAACACCGCATTGATGGAGGTCGGAGCGTTGCGACCAGTCACCTGACGAACGTTCGCGCCGCCGATGTTGAAGATCTCATCTTCGTCAGCGTGAACCAGAATCTCATCCACTGCACTGCCCGGGACAATCCCCTTGAACTTTGCCTTGCGCACACCCGCCGAC
>JALQWE010000944.1 GCA_023258825.1 Planctomycetaceae bacterium
GACTGCGTGTCTGGATGTTTTCAGGCGGCTTTGCGAAGTTGCCGTGCTGATTCTCGTCTCAGAAATGCCGCATAGTCTTCGGGGGTATCAATGCCGACCGCAGCATGGTTCACGACGGCCACTCCAATGGACGCACCGGCCTGCAGCGCCCGCAGTTGCTCAAGCTTTTCCAGTTGCTCCAGCGGTGATGGTGCCAGTGTTGTCAGTTTCAGCAAAAAGTCGCGGCGATAGGCGTAGAGTCCGACATGCAGCAACCACGGGGTGGCGATGTCCTGATGAAAGAGTTCTTCAATGGAAGCATCGCGGCTGAACGGGATCGGGGAACGACTGAAATACAGGGCTCGCCCGTTGCTGTCGGTGACTACCTTGACGCAACTGGGATCACGGACGATTTCCGGTGACCGGATCGGGGCGGCGACTGTGGCCATTTCGGTGTTGGTATCGGCGATCTGTCGAACGAGCGCGGAAATCACGGACGGCTCAAGCTCGGGTTCATCGCCCTGCAGGTTGACCACCACATCAGCATCGGTAAAGCAGCGGCGTGTGACTTCCGCAATGCGATCCGTACCGCTCTGATGGGTGCCGGTCATTTCGGCACGGCCTCCGAATGCATGGACGGCCTGCGCAATTTCCTCACTGTCCGTTGCCACCACGACGTCATGGAATTCCGGACAGCGACAGGCGGTTTCCCAGACATACTGCAGCAGAGGTTTTCCGGAGGCATTCAGCAGCAGTTTGCGGGGCAGTCGTGTGGACTGCAGTCGCGCGGGAATCAGGCAGACAATCTTCATGGGACATCCCTGTCTCTGTTCGGTGGTCAACGCCGGCGGGGCCGTTCAGGCTGCCTGGCAGCGTTCGTAGCCTTGCGGACGGCAGTCTAGACCTGAATCGGGCAGCTTGTCAAAATGAATTTGCGGAGAGCGGTCTGCAATCAGCGGTCAGTTGTCAGTTGTCAGTGGGCAGTGGGCAGTGGTTGGCAGAAGATTTCAGGAACCCCGGTGTCAGGCCTGTGTGCCTCACGAGTGGTTTGGTGGACAGCAGCGAAAACAGAAACCCGGGGGAGTGCGAAGGTCATGAGGATTTTCTTTTCTGCGGGGGAACCCAGTGGTGACCAGCATGCCGCGCGGCTGATTGGCGAGCTGCGACGTCGTTCGGGTGCGTTGAAGGTGGAGGGATTCGGTGGCCCGGAGATGCGTGCCGCGGGCTGTGCCTTGCTGTTTGAGTTGACCGAACTGGCGGTGATGGGGTTCCTGCGGGTCTTGCCGCTGATTCGCCGATTCTACGGTCTGGTTGAGCAGGCGGAGCGGCACTTTGATCGGCAGCCACCGGACGCTGTGGTGCTGGTGGATTTTCCCGGGTTCAACTGGTGGATCGCGCGGGCGGCGAAGAAACGCGGGATTCCGGTTTACTACTACCTTCCTCCGCAGTTGTGGGCCTGGGCTCCATGGCGAATTCGCAAGGTTCGGAAATGGGTGGATCACGTGTTGTGTGCCCTGCCCTTCGAATACGACTGGTACCGGGCTCGGGGCGTCGCGGCCACGTGGGTGGGGCATCCCTTTTTTGATC
>JALQWE010000945.1 GCA_023258825.1 Planctomycetaceae bacterium
AGGTCACCCAGTGCGAATTCGACCAGGGCTTCATTCTTCTGCGTGCACAGCAGAATTCCCACAGGTGGCTGGTCGCCTTTGGTCATTTCGTGCTTCCTGTAGTACGCCACATACGTGTTCAACTGACCGAGATGCTCGTGCGTGAAGGCGGTTGTTTTCAGCTCCACCAGGACATGACACTTGAGCACTCGGTGATAAAATACGAGGTCAACAAAGAAGTGCTCATCGCCGATCAGAATGCGTTTCTGCCGAGCTTCAAAGCAGAACCCGTGACCCATCTCAAGCAGAAACTCCTGCAGGCGATCAAGCAGCGCATCTTCGAGGTCCGACTCACCCATCGTGTCCTGAGATCGGATGCCCAGGAAATCGAAAATATAGGGGTCTCGGATGATCTGAGCGGGTAACATCGTTTCCGCGGCAGCATGGGCCATGGCGGACAGTTTCGCTTTGTCCTTCGAAAGTCCGCTGCGTTCATAATACAGGCTGGCAATCTGACGTCGCAGTTCCCGGACCGACCAGTTTCCCCGGATGCATTCGACCTCGTAAAAGCGACGCTGGGTTTCGTCAGGGAGTTCGAGAAGTTCTGCGAGGTGCGAGAAGGAGAGTCGCTGGAAAAGGTCTGGCTGCACCGCTGGAAAAACGGGAGACAGTGTCTCCCGTTTTTCCAGCGGTGCAAAATCCAACAAAGGCCGAATCGCCGCGGCACCCGTTCCGACGAGCAATTCGGGAGTCACTGTCTCCCGAATTCGCGGATAGACGACATATAACAGGCGAAAGCGGCGCAGTTCGCGGGTGTCGACACGCTTGAGCCCCGCGGCAGCAAGCCTTTCAGCCAGCACCGGCAACAATCGTTCGCCGTAAGCCGCCCGGTCACTCCCCTGCTGCTCGAACTCAACGATGCGGTATCCGATGAACCAGTTGCGAAAGGTCAGGCCGAGGTTCACAGCTCTGGCAGCGAACTCCTGAGTCTGCTGGTGAATCTGAACAATCGACACCACCAGCGACTTGAAGTCACCCTGAGTCGTCCGAGTGCTGGACGCGCTCTTCGTGCGCGTACGTCGTTTGACAAGTTCTGAGGAATTCAGACTGCCTCGCTTTGCTTGATTCTGACTTCGTTTTTTCATCCGGTGGCACCTGCGCAGACGACTGACCATCGACAGCCATCCCTGCGATTTCACCGAGGGTCACCACGACCTACTCCGGGTGTTCACGGCCCGCCCCTTAGCATATCCGGAAGCGGGTAAAAAATATAGCGTCGGCTAAGCATTCCATGGGCTGACACACATGGCGACACCGTACCGCTTCGCGGCTGAAGTCATAATCGGCGGCAATTGTGTTGGCACGCACAGAATCCGGCTCGGGATGGAACCTCGCCTCCCAAAATACACAGGATGGTAGGGACACACCGCCAGATCGAGACACACGCTGTTGTGTTTCAGTCCCAACGGGACGGCAGGCTGTAGCCACGGGCGTGAGCCCGTGGTTGTCCGGCGAAACGTTCCCAAGCCCCAGCGGGCAACGCTGTGCAGCATTTTTAAACCCTCGCATTCTGCACAATCTTCCT
>JALQWE010000946.1 GCA_023258825.1 Planctomycetaceae bacterium
CCGGCCCTTTTCCAGGGGAATTGGCCAAATCGGAGTGCGAATTTCCGAATTCAGCGGGTATTCTTTGTCGTCGAGGGGTTCGGAGTGTTCCGGCGAACAATTCGGGTCGTGCAGCGGTCAGACACGACAGAGTGGAATGCGTCATGCTTCGGTTTGAAACGTCAACTCCGGGGTTGGGAAACACGTCGCGTCGCGAATGGCTGCGGCTGGGTGGCCTTGCCGGAATCAACTGGGCACTGCCGGGATTGATCCCCGCTCGCGCCGGCACCGACACTCAGGCAGATCCCGCATCCCTGCCCCCCGGATTCGGAAAAGCGAAATCTGTCATCGTGGTCTTTGCCAGTGGCGGTCAGAGCCAACTGGACACCTGGGATCCCAAACCGGACGCGCCGGCAGAGGTGCGTGGTGAATTTGGGTCCATCGCCACGTCCGTTGCCGGGGTCAGATTTTCAGAGCACATGCCGCAGATTGCCCGCGTGGCCGATCGTCTGACGATTGTCCGCAGCATGTCGCACGAAGACCTCGACCACGGTTCTGCATTTTATCTGTCCATGACAGGACGATACCATCGTCGCAAATCCGGAAATCCTCTGCCAACACCCGAGGATCAACCGTGTTACGGATCCGTGCTGCAGCGTGTGCGACCCGCGACGCAGTTTTCCCAGACCGCCGTGCATCTGAATGGGCCGGCGGAAGTGCCGGAGATGATTGCACCGGGCCAGTTCGGTGGATTCCTGGGACGCGGCTACGACCCGATGACCCTCGGCGATGTGTCCCTCGACCGAATCGCAGTCCCGTCACTGATTCCTCAGGACGATCTGCCGCCAGTGCGTCTGGAAGCCCGTCGCGGCCTGCTGCAGTCCGTGGAATCCAGCATGAGGTTGCTGGAGGGGCACCGCACCATGCTGGATCGAAGTGATCTGTATCAGCAGGCATTCGACATGCTGGCACGTCCGCAGTCCCGTGATGCGTTTGATCTCAGCCGTGAACCCGAATCTGTTCGCGATCGCTATGGACGCAATCGATCCGGCCAGGCCTGCCTGCTGGCCCGTCGACTGGTTCAGGCCGGTGTCCCTCTTGTGACAGTCATCTGGTCCCACAGCAATCGGGGCCAGGACAAAGCCCCCACAAACACCGACACCTATGGCTGGGATAACCACAACGACATCTTCTATGGTCTGAAGAATCACCTGCTGCCACGATTTGATCAGGGATTTTCTGCTCTGATTGAAGACCTTGATCAGCGGGGGATGCTGGAAGATACTCTGGTGATCTGTATGGGGGAGTTTGGTCGGGCTCCACTGGTCGCACTCGAGCCACGATTTGCCGAGTTCCCCCGGCCGCAAGCACTGGAGCTGGGTCTATTCCATCGCGATGGCAGGTGCCGGAGTGCAGCGTGGTGCTGTGCTGGGGGCATCAGATCAGCGAGGTGCCTATCCCATCGAACAGGCCTACGGACCATGGGACGTGATCGCCACCATGTTTTCTGCGCTGGGAATTAACCCGGAGCAGCACTACTTTGACCTGCTGAACAGACCCAT
>JALQWE010000947.1 GCA_023258825.1 Planctomycetaceae bacterium
GGTTGTTTAAACGAGGAAATTGTACCACCCCAGTGGCTGCCAGAGTTTGGCTTGCCATCGTAAACGCTAAGGTTGGGATAATTACCGGCTTGAAGTTTGAGGGTCTCACCCGTAAAGTTACTGTCCTGATAAAAAGTAACGAATCCACCGCCGTCCGACCACCAAAGTGTCTTATAGTAATATCCAGCAAGCCACTCCCCGGTTTGAATGCTCGTTACCGTATCCCCAGCTGTTGTTGAAACAAAGCCAGTCGGCGCGTGAAGTGCTAGTCCGTTTCGGTTCCCCAGTTCGTAGGACGCATTTCCGGAATCCACAGGCCATTGCCATTCTGGTTTTCGCAATGCGTACACCGCCGAGCCAGAATTTCTTTCATCAAAGATGCTGTAGGCTCGTATGCCATTGTCCTTATAGCTCACATGCCAGCGTGCACCGCTCGCTGGCTGATCCAGATCCTGTGCCGGAAAGCTATCGTACGTTGATCCGTTGAAATATGTCCTGTCCTGGGTATAGGTCACCCTTGCATAGTCTCGGTATTTACCCACAGTTTCCTGTTGCGTCTGCGCAGTTCCCTGGCTGACGGCACGCAGAATGTCTGCGGCTGCTCCCTTGGGCATTTGAATGTATTTGTCATTCCATCCATCTACCGGAATCATCTCCACTACTGTGGCATTGCTTGCCCATTCTGGTGTCCAGACCTGTTCTGTTGTGACTCCCTCAAGCGTCTGCACCTTCTTCGGATTGCTGTAGCTGAAATTGTAGAGTGGAAGGTATCCGAGTGTTTTCAGGACGGCGTCTCGTTGGGAGTCTGAGAGTTGGCTGAATGTCTTATAGTTCACGTTCGAGTAGATTGAAGTGATTGCTGACAAGCCGTAACTGCTCCAGTTAATGACCGGTACTCCGGCAGTCACTCCGCCGAGGGCATCAGTGCTGTTAAAGTAATCAATTCCCTCGATAAAGTACTCGCGTTTACTGACAGCCGTGGGCACGCGCGGGTTGTAATATGCATCCTGAGTCAGTACGACGTCCATCTTGTTGAACCAGGACCCTAGTTTGAATTCATTCGAGCCAACCTGTTTTGTCACTGTTGTCGCGACGGTTGACTGCTCGGTTTCCTGCGCCGTGCCCAGCGCAACCTGGATATATCCGGTCAGGACACTGCTTGTTTGTACTTCCGTGCGGACGATTGGTCGTGGGCGTGTTTTTGTTCCAGAGCCCTGGCTGGCTCCGCTGCTGATGGAAACGGTCCCACCGCTTGTCAACTGCGCAGTGCCGGACGACTGTAGCGAACCGGCTCCTTCGATGAAAATGCCGTGCGCGGCAAGATCTGTTCGGGCCATCGTTTGATTTTCAAGTCGATCGACAGCCCACGTGGACGCGATGCCCGAGTAGACTTCGATGGTTGCTGCGGTGATTGTCCCGGCGATGGTCACGTCAGTCACCGCGTTTAATCGGACGCGTCCGGTATCGCTGACGACGCGACCATCAAGCAGCAGTTCATCCGCCTGTAGATAGGTAAAGTCAACTGCTCGTACCTGGCCAG
>JALQWE010000948.1 GCA_023258825.1 Planctomycetaceae bacterium
CTCTGCGATTTGAGGAAGGCTGAACGGGGGTTGTGACCGTTCAGCCTGCTTCGTTTCGGGAGTCCATTGTTGCAAATCCTGCAATTTCCAGCTCGAGGAGAAAGCGTTGGGAACGTGCTCCGGCGACTTCCCACGCGGTGATGTCTTTCAAGGGGGGAAACGCAAATGCCCGACGGTAATTTGCGGCATGGACATTCGCGACTGTCTATGCTTCCGGCATGGTGCGAGACGTCCGGAGGAACCATCGTTGGTGCCCTGCAGACTGCTTCATTGGCAACAGGATGTCGCAATCGCGATCGGGAATGATCCACGGGGCATTGTTGCGGTCGATTAGACATTACTCTGGTGCCACATCGCACCCAGGGAATGCGGAGGTAGAAAATGGCGGCGAACGGTTTCCCGAAACGGTGTCTGGCTACGGCGATGATCCTGTTGTGCTGCGGTAGCAGGGCGCAGGCTGACGAGCAACCAGCAAAGTGGCAGCCGGCTTTAACCTTTGCACCAGCTGTGGAACTTCAGGTGGCTGGTCAGCCGGCGCGTTTTGAGGGGCATGTGGCGACCCGCTGTCACGACTGGGATCAGGATGGCGACATTGACGTACTGATTGGCGGCGGTGATGGCCGATTGTGGCTGTTGCGAAATCAGGGAAGTCGGCAGCACCCCGATTTTCAGCCGCAGGAGCCGATTCGCGCGGGCGCTCGTCAAACCTGGGGCAGCTCATTCACCGGAGTGACGCTGGCCAATCTGCTCGGTACGGACCTGCCCGATCTGATTGTCGGTCATTCCGACAACCAGATCACGATCCACGAGAACATCGGTACGCGTCAGGAACCGAAGTTCGCTGAGGAGGGGACCAGCATTCTGATTCAGAAGGGATGTCAGGGGCGATTTGACGTTGCGGACTGGGACGAGGACGGCCTTGGCGATTTGGTGACGGGATCGTTCGGCGGTGAGGTGCAGTGGCATCGAAATCTCAGCCGTGGACGTCAGCTGGAGTTTGACGCGGGCGTGGCCTTTCAGAATCTGAGCGTCGCCTACAACTCGCATCCGCGACTTCTGGATTTCAATCAGGACGGGCAGCTGGATGTTTTGCTGGGGGTGAACTGGGGCACCGTGTCGCTGTACCTGAGTACCGGCGAGGGACCAACACGAACGCTGCGGGGTAGCCGGCCATTGCAGTGGTCGGATGGCAGAGATCTGAACATCCGGGAACTGAACGGTGACGACACGACGCCGGAAGTGGCGGACCTGGACGGCGATCAGGTTGTGGACTTCATCAGTGGTGGCCGCAACGGACGCCTGTTCTTCGCGCGGGGCATCGGGTATTCGTCGCGTCTGTCCACGATTGCTGCATTGCTGCAGCAGCACAGCACGGATCTCGGACGCATTCTGCAGGACGATGACAGTGTGCGTGCACAGCTATTCGGCGCCTTGGTTGCGTTGCAGGCGGACCTCGCGGCGGGTTTGATTCCTATGGCGGCCAGGGAACAGATTTGTGAGCGTTTGGCGCAGCTGGCGGAGCAGT
>JALQWE010000949.1 GCA_023258825.1 Planctomycetaceae bacterium
CATTGCGCAGGGTCGTGCGGTCGCGGGCAAAATCGGAACGCGCGAACAGGTGAAGGTGACCGTCTTCGGCCCCGTCGTGAACCTGGCCAGTCGTCTGGAAAGTATGACCCGGGAGTTGCATGTGTCCGTATTGATCGATGAGGCTCTCGATCGCCTTGTCCGACAACGCCTGCCCCCGTCCGAAGGACGAGTGCGGCGTCTGCTTCAGGTGATGCCTTATGGCATGGATCGGCCGTTGTTTGTCAGTGAACTTGTACCCGCGGAAGAACGACTGCCGATTCTCACCAATCAGCATCTGATAGATTTCGAGACGGGGGTCCAGGCGTTTATTTCCGGTCAGTGGTCCGAAGCGTGGAAGTATCTGCACCGCATGCCGGCCGAAGATCGAGCTCAGGACTATCTGTCGATGCTGATCACGCAGCATGACCGCAAGGCCCCGGCAGACTGGGACGGCATCGTTCGTATGAAAAAGAAAAACGGCTGATGACACAGGATCTTATTGAATCTGAAGTGGATGAAGCGGAGCAACTCCAGGTGCTGCAGCAGCTGCGTGCACAGCCGGAACTGTTCGCCGCCATTGCTGCCTGCACTCCCGCAGAACTGATCAACCAGAAGACGCTGCGATCCCGGTTTGATCTGCGTCTGGTGCCTCCGGCTCTTGCCCTGCACGAAGCACGCGAGCGTGCTGTGGGACGTTTGCCCGACGCACGGCAACTCTGGCTGACACGAACCGGACTGGAACAATCCACAGCGCCGGAAATTGCCCGTTACAAGGCCCGCCGCTTCGCCTCTGCAGACCATGTCACCGACCTCTGCTGCGGCCTGGGTGTGGACGCCAGTGCCCTCGCGGAAGTCACCCGCGTCACCGCCATCGATGCCTCTCCCGCCATGGCCACTCGGGCGTTCTGGAATGCTGAGGTCTGGGGAACGTCCAGCCGGCTGCAGACGCGTCCCGGCGATGTGTCACAGCAATCCTGGGCCGGACATCTGGTGCATGCGGATCCGGATCGCCGGGATGGCCGCGATCGACCATCCAAACGCCTGGAACAGTACCGTCCGGATCTGGCCTGGATGCAGCAATTAGTCAAAACGGCCGCCGGAGGTGCTCTGAAGATCAGCCCCGCCAGCAACTTTCAGCAGAAGTTTCCCGGCTGTGAAATTGAACTGATCAGCCTCGGCGGAGAATGCCGGGAAGCCACCGTCTGGTTTGGCAGCCTTGCCGGCCCGCATACTTTTCGGGCCACCAATCTCAACACCGGAGAAACACTCTCGGAAGATCCGCTGTCGGCCTGGACCAACGTGACCCCGCAACCCGGCGCTCTGTTGCTGGATCCGGATCCCGCAATCGTTCGATCCGGACTGCTGGATGTGATGGCCGAACGATTTGAACTGCTGCGTCTGGACCAGGAGGAAGAGTATCTGACCGGGGACGTACAGCCTCGCACCGGATTTGTCAGTTCCTTTCAGGTGCAGACCATCCTGTCCGCCAACGTGAAGGAACTGCGTCGGTATCTGCGCGAAC